>JBIKSW010000165.1:0-3008 GCA_044348415.1 Candidatus Nanopelagicales bacterium | reverse complement strand
TGGAACAAGTCGGTTTAGTAACGCACGCTCACATTGGTCATGGCGCACCGACATATCATTCAGTCGATAAAGACGCTCACATCCACTTAGTTTGCGATACCTGCCAAGGTGTCGAGTCCATCCCCGCCGACGCTGCGGAACTCTTCGTGCAAATGCTTCGAGAAAAAGTTGGGTTTGAAACTGACGTGGCCCATGTTTCCGTTCATGGCCAGTGCGCATCCTGCATGGATCGGCAAAAGCTTCTTTAGTTCTTAGCGAACATCAGGAGTTTCTTGGAATACCTGCGTTGGCACAGGTATGCAGTAGCCGTTATCTGCGAGAGAATGTTGTTATGACCGCGATTCCACACATGGACGACACCAGCATTGATGCTGGCGTGCCATGGCATTTTGGGGAACCGTTCAAAGAGCAACGCGAGTTGGTCGCCGGCCGCGGGCGAGTGGATCTTTCGCATCGCGGAGTAGTAACGGTTACGGGACCAGATCGAAAGTCTTGGTTGCACTCAATTACAACTCAGGATTTTGAATCCCCAGTTGCACATCTAACGTCATTGATTTTGTCGCCACATGGTCACATTGAGCACGATATTCACGTAGCAGATCACAATGAAACGATGTGGATTAGTTGTGAACCAGGAACGGTTAACGACTTGATTCATTACTTGGAATCTATGAAGTTCATGCTTCGAGTCGAAGTAACAGATGTTTCAGATCAAATTGCAATCGTTGGCGCACCAGGTTGGATCGAATCTGATACTTATCCGGTTTGGCATTCATCCGAAGCATTTGTAAATGGTTTGCAGGTAAGTGACAAGTATGTTGCAACTAGACCAGCCGACTGGAAAGTTAGTGAACTGTTTGTGCCGCGCTCCGAACTTGATCAAGTTCTAAGCCAAGAGACTCAAGTTGGTACGTGGGCTTGGGAAGCACATCGAATTCGTGCAGGTGTGCCACGACTTAACTTTGAGACTGATCACAAAACGATTCCGCATGAAGTTGGCTTGATTGGCTCATCAGTTCACTTGAACAAAGGTTGCTATCGCGGCCAGGAAACCGTGGCACGGGTTTACAACTTAGGTAAACCGCCACGTCGAATTGTTCAACTTGAACTAGATGGATCCACGAACGAATTGCCGGCAGTTGGCGATGCAGTTTTGTTTGATGGCAAAGAAGTTGGGCGAGTAACTTCGGTCACGCAAGATTACGAAAGTGGTCCGCTGGCCTTAGCTGTCATTAAGCGCTCTGTTCCAACTGATGTTGTGCTAACTGCTGGCACTGTTGCAGCCAGCCAAACTGTAATTGTTGAATGACGACTTTTTAATTAAATCTCGAGCCAAACCCTTGTGACCCTGATTAACTTTCCTTAGCGAAAGGGTGGAAATGGCTACATTTGCAGAATCAATAACCGTTGCAGATCTGGATCGTGATCCTTATCCGATTTATGCCAGGTTGCGAAAAGAAGCGCCAGTTGCATATGTTCCGGCAGTTAACTTGTGGTTGGTTACTCGAGCCGAAGATGTTGAGTTTGTAACAACACATCCTGATTTGTTTACAGCGCAGGTTACCGATTCAACCCTAGATCGCTCCTTTAAAGGTAAGAGCCTGCTGACTATGGATGGTGACGAGCACTTAAACATGCGTAAAAGCCTTGATAGTAAGTATCGCCCTCGCATGGTTTCCACATACATCGACGATTTAGTGACCCCGATTGCAACTGAGCAACTCGGTGAAATCATTTCAAATGATCGTCGTGAATTAGTTGCTTCGTATTTTGAACCAATTTCAGTTTTGAGTTTAGGAGCTGTACTAGGCCTAGGACATTTGAGTGCAGACACACTGCAACACTGGTTTCATGGCCTAGCGATGGGTGCCACGAATTTTGAACGTGACCCAGAAAAGCAAAAGATTTCAGATGCAGTTGAATCCGAGATGAATGACGAGCTTTTGCCGTTGATAGAGACATTGCTCGTTACACCTGATGATTCAACAATTTCGCACATGCTGCATTCGGGGATGCCAGACGGAGAGAATCGCAGTGCCGAATACATTTTGCCGACTCTGAAACTTACGATCTTGGGTGGCATGCAAGAACCAGGTCATGGCGCAGCAGCTACATTTTTTGCTTTGGCAAACATTCCAGGTGCATTTGAACGACTACGTCGAAGTCCTGAACTTTGGGATGATGTAATCCAAGAAGGTTTGCGTTGGATAGCACCGATTGGTACACAGACTCGTCAAACGACGCAGGACGTTGAGTTAGGCGGAGTTGTGATTCCTGCAGGTTCTGCGGTCGCTGCTGTTGTTGCTAGCGCTTCTCGGGACGAAACTGTTTTTGCAAACCCAGATACTTTCGATATGGATAGGCCACGCCAATCAAATGCATCGTTTGGGTATGGACCACATTTTTGTGCCGGGCACGCATTTGCCCGCGGCGTAGAACGTATTTCTCTGCAAGTTCTCGTGGAAGGCTTGCCAGATATCTCACTGAGCAATAGTGACGAAGTTGAATTTACGGGCTGGGAGTTCCGAGCACCTACATCGCTAAACGTGAATTGGTGATCAGACTTCTAGCGTGACGGTCATTGGACCGTCACAAACTGCGCTAATGCGCATGTCCGCGCCAAACTTTCCAGTTTCAACTTGGGCACCAAGATCCCGTAAGGATTGAACGACCTTGTCCACCAATGGTTCGGCCTGTGGACCACGAGCTGCCTGTTGCCAAGTTGGCCGGCGACCATTTGAGGTATCCGCAAACAGCGTGAACTGACTGATGGCCAGAATTGGAAGACCTACATCGGCCGCCGCAACTTCAACAGACTCTGAGTTAACAGTTTTGCCGGCTGCCTTAAGGGCTGCTGATTCGAAGATTCGTAACTTCCAAATTTTGTCGGCTAGGACTGCACACTTACTGTCGTCGTCATCGACACTTACGCCAATCAAAACCAAAAGTCCGGGACCAGTAAATGATCCGATAACTTTGCCCTCAACTTCAACACTGGCACCATCAAC
>JBIKSW010000164.1:0-3018 GCA_044348415.1 Candidatus Nanopelagicales bacterium | reverse complement strand
GTATTACTTGATCGATGGTCATACTGGTCAGCCACTAGCAACTATGGATGGTGCTCGCATGACAGTGTGGCGAACCGCAGCAGCTTCAGCCTTAGCTTCGACATACCTATCGCGACCTGACAGTAAGACACTAACCATGATCGGTGCTGGCGCATTAAGTCCTTTCATGATTCGCGCCCACATGGCAGTGCGACCTATTCAAGAAGTTTTTCTTTGGAACCACAACATTCGCAAAGCACATGAATTGGCAGAGCAATTGCGTAGCGAAGGTCTTCCAGTTACATCACATCCCGATCTAGTGAGTGCCGTAGGCAAGAGCGACATAGTATCGGCTGCAACTTTGACTACTACCCCGCTGATTTTCGGAAAATGGCTAAAGCCTGGAACTCACGTCGATACTGTTGGCGCTTTTACTCCAACTATGCGGGAAACAGATGATGAGCTAATCAAGACCGCATCAGTGTTTTGTGACACCCGTACGGGAGCCCTTAAAGAAGGTGGAGATTTAGCAATTCCAATTTCAGAAGGAGTCATTACGGCTAACGATGTGCTGGCAGATCTTCATGACTTAACTCGAGGTGTGCACCCAGGTCGCACTTCGGTGGATGAGATTACGTACTTTAAGTCAGTTGGAACTGCACTTGAAGATCTTGCTGGTGCAGTAACGGTTTGGAAGAGTCGCTAACTAGTTTCGACTTCGCCATAAAATTCCCGCTTGATTACTGCGCGGGAACGACGAGTTAGTCGACGATACTCATCAGTTAACTGCTGTCCGCCGCGCAATCCATATCCAAGTAGGTGCGACACTCGACTAAGTTCAATCAAGTCAGTTGGCACCGTGTCAGTAGACCTGCCTCTGACTAACATCGAGGCATTTCGAACTCGCATAACCAATTTCCATGCCGCTTCTAGCTGGGCAAAATCTGATTGCGAAACTAATCCACTGGCTACTTCTTGTCTAAGTGCTGGCATAGTCTCGGTGTTTGTGATTTCAGGCAGTTTGAATCCGTGCTCAAGTTGTTTAACTTGAACCAGCCACTCGATATCAGACAATCCCCCGGGACCTAACTTGGTGTGAAGTCCTGGATCAACTCCACGTGGCAATCTTTCTGATTCCATGCGGGCCTTAAGCCTTCTGATCTCGCGAAGTTCAGATTCAGGAAGTCCATCTGGCTTGAATCGGATTGGGTCAATCAAAGTTAGGAAATCATCGCCAAGCGACTCATCGCCTGCAACTGGTTTAGCTCTAAGCAGTGCCTGAGTTTCCCAACCAGAAGACCAGTTCTGATAGTAAGCCGCAAATGAATCAAGGCTTCGAACCAACGGTCCACTCTTGCCTTCTGGCCGCAGGTCAGCATCAATTGCTAGCTCTGGATCAGTACTAGGAGCCATAAGCAAAGTGCGAAGTTCATTTGCAATTGCGTGCGCAGTTTGCGCAGCCTGCTCGGAAGCATTTGGATTCGCTGCATCATCAACATCGCCATAAACAAACATCACGTCTGCATCGCTGCCGTAACTTAACTCGCCGCCACCATATCTACCCATAGCGATGATTGAAAACCTAGGTGCATTTGGCGTTTGTGAGACGATCGCAGAAAGTGTTCCGGAGATCGTGGCAGTAGCTACTACTGCCAATTGATTGCCAACCGTCTCGATATCGCTTAAACCCAGAACATCAGAGGCACTTATCTTGAACAACTCACGTCTGCGCATTGCACGTAAAGCCATTACGGCTTCGGCAGCATTGTCATATCGTTCAACTGTCGCTTTAGCTTCCTCGAGCAGGTCGGCTTCAGATTTGGGCAGTAACAATTCCTCAGTTGCCAAAAAGCTAACGGCATCTGGTGACTTTAGTAAAAGATCGGTTGCATAACGACTAGATCCAAGGATGATTGCCAAGCGTTGAGCGGTAGCGGATTCATCACGCAACAGACGCAAGTACCAAGGTGTCGTACCGAGAGATTCACTAACTCTTCGGAATCCCAGAAGACCTGCGTCAGGATCTGGTGTGGCTGCAAACCATTCCAGCATGACCGGCAATAAAGTTCGCTGAATTACCGCACGTCTAGTTACCCCAGAAGTTAGTGATTCCAAGTGGCGCAATGCGCTATCGGGATCAACGTAGCCAAGTGCCTTTAAGCGGCTGCGAGCATCTTCGGTGGAAAGCTTCGAGTCATTGCTATCTAACTTTGCTACTGCTTGAAGTAACGGACGATAGAAAAGTTTCTCGTGAATACGCCGGACTTCACGGGCATGCTTTTTCCATTCCTTGGTCAAGTCTGAAACTGGGTCCAAAGCAAATTCCATTGATCTGCCAAGGCGTCGTTGATCTGCAATATCAGTTGGCATGATGTGAGTTCTGCGCATCCGGTAAAGCTGAATTCGGTGTTCTAAAGTTCGCAGGAATCGATAAGCCGCATCCAAGGTCGCAGCGTCTTCCCGTCCGACGTAACCCCAAGTCGCAAGTTGCTCAAGCGCGATCAAGGTATTTGGATTACGAACTAGTTCATCAGTTCGGCCGTGCACCATTTGTAAGAGTTGGACGGCAAACTCAACATCACGCAATCCCCCGCGTCCCAGCTTTAACTCGCGATCGGCATCCTTTGCTGGCAATAAATCAGTTACGCGTTCCCGCATAGCTTGCACGTCATCAACAAAGTTGGGGCGACTGGAGGCTTGCCAAATCAAAGGTGAGATCGCTGCAACGAACTCATTTCCTAGATCGAAATCTCCTGCCATTGGACGAGCCTTAAGCAGTGCCTGGTACTCCCAGGTTTGCGCCCAGCGATGGTAATAATCCAAGTAGCTGTCTAAAGTCCGGACTAATGCGCCAGATTTACCTTCTGGGCGAAGCGCTGCATCGACATCCCAAATAGTTCCCTCAGGAGTAACTGCAGAGCAGGCTTGAATCACCAGTTTGGCAATCTCGCTGCCAATAGTGATGGCTTCTTCGTCAGTTGCCCCTGATGCTGGCTCGACCACAAACATCACGTCAACGTCACTAACGTAATTGAGTTC
>JBIKSW010000163.1:0-3045 GCA_044348415.1 Candidatus Nanopelagicales bacterium | reverse complement strand
CGAGCTCGGGATCGAGAATTACTACAACTTCGTAGTGACGCATACTGATACCCACCTCCTGTGGACTAATCGGCCACGGTCTTTCCGTGGCAGGAGGGATCAAGAACCTTTAGTCTAGGGCATTTTTCCGGGGTCAAAAAACCTTGTGCACAGGCCAAAACCTGGTGGATCTGGGGTTTGGATTGGGCGCGAAAGCCTGGCTTCACACCGCCAAGTACCCTTAATTCATGGGAAATCTAGCAATTGGGTCACATGTCGGGGGCGATGATCCAATCGCTGCAGCCAAGGAATTGGGATTGGACCACATCCAGATCTTCCTGGCAGATCCGCAAGGCTGGAAAGGCTCGATTTTTCCCCATGCTGACGGGGCGCAGGGTCTGAAGGACAGTTCGGAAGCCGCGGGCATCGGCATCTATGTTCATGCCAGATACATCATCAATGTGGCAACCACTAATAACAAGGTGCGCATCCCAAGTCGCAAACTTTTGCAAACCGATGTTGACGCTGCTGCTTCAGTTGGCGCCAAAGCCGTGATTGTTCACGGTGGCCATGTAACTGATGGCGATGACCCACAAGCTGGAATAGATAACTGGGTTAAAGCGTTAGCTCAATTAGATATGAAAGTTCCAGTCCTGATTGAAAACACAGCTGGTGGGAAAAATTCCATGGCTCGCAGACTTGAATCGATTAAAGCTCTTTGGGGCGCTGTCGGCGATACTGGCGTTGGATTTTGTTTGGATACTTGTCACGCTCATGCTGGTGGAATCGACATGGGAGCACTTGCCGACACAATTCTTGGAATCACTGGGCGCATTGACTTGATCCACTGCAATGACAGTCGCGATTCGTTCGATTCTGGCGCAGACCGACATGCAAATCTAGGTGCAGGTTCCATCGGAATGGACAACATTATTAACTGCCTAAAAACTGCCAAAGCTCCTATTGTTTTGGAAACTCCATTTGAAGGTGTTCCGGCAGATTTAGATCTGTTGCGTAAGTCGCTGTAAATCTAAATCCCATTAGACGCCCTCATCCCTAGGTAGATTGAATACGTGCAGGTTCGCCAAATAAGTTCCGAGAAGCACCTGGCTTACATTGCAGGTCGCTCTTCAGTGTCCTTTTTACAAACACCTGCCTGGGGTAAAACTAAAGCTGGCTGGACTTCGCAATCACTGGGTTGGTTTGCTGGTGATGAACTTGTAGGCGCAGGATTAATTTTGTTGCGCAAAGTTCCAAAAGTAGAAAAGTATCTTGCTTATCTTCCCGAAGGTCCAGATTTAGATTGGGCAAATAGCGACGATGTTGAACGTGCGCTTAAAGCACTTGTCGTTTTTGCCAAAGACCGCGGTGTGTTTCAGATCAAAATGGGTCCTCATACTTGGGTTCGACGTTGGCACGCGGAAACTTTGAAATCTGCAATTGCGCAAGAGAGTGCAAAAGTAATCGGTGAAGTTCAACCTGATGAAACTAATCAATCCGGCATTGCATTGTTAAGCCAATTAAAAACAATGGGTTGGAAACAACGTAAAGCAGAAGCATCTGGATTTGGTGACTATCAACCACGTTATGTTTTTCAAATTGATCTTGCGAATAAAACCGAAGAACAAATCTTTGAAGGATTTAATCAGCAGTGGCGTAGAAACATTCGTAAGGCGGAGAAAGAAGGTGTCACGGTTCGCCAAGGAACAATTTCAGATTTAGAAATTTTTCACACTTGCTATGTAGAAACTGCAAAGCGCGATCACTTTACCCCTCGTTCGCTTTCTTACTTCCAAACTATGTGGACCGCAATGCGCGAAGAAGCAATAGAACGGATTGCGTTGCTGATTGCAGCACACCCAGATCATGATGGTGCAATTGCAGCAACCACGATGACCAGAGTTGGAAACCACGCTTGGTATTCCTATGGCGCGTCAACTACTGCAGCGCGAGATTTGCGACCGAGTAACGCAGTGCAATGGGAGATGATCAAGATCGCACTTAACGAAGGTGCGGATGTTTACGACATGCGAGGCATCTCAGACACCCTAGATTCCAACAATCATTTGTTTGGATTGATTCAATTTAAGCTCGGAACTGGCGGGTACGCGCAAGAATATGTGGGTGAATGGGATTATGTACTTTCGCCAATCTGGGCCAAAGCTTTTGATGCCTATATGTCGAGGCGGAGATAGCCGATGACATTTTCACTAACTGTTGATTCCGTAAAATTCCGAGGCCATTTGGTTTCCGTCATGAATAGCTACGCTGCAGCAGGTGCTGAACTTGTTCCAGTTGTTAAAGGAAATGGTTACGGTTTTGGCCGGCGCTTATTGGCACAAGAGGCTTCACGCTTGGGCTGTAATCGCATTGCAATTGGCACGGTTTGGGAGTTAGGCCAGACGCTTGCAGACTTTGCTGGTGAGATTTTGGTTTTAGAACCTTTCAATTCAGCTGATGACTCTGCAGTAGCACAGTGGCGGGATCATCTAGAACATAATGCGGCTCGCATTATTGTCACAGTTAGCAACGTTGACTTGGCTGCTGTGAGATCAGCTGGTGCAAAGAACATTTACCTTGAGGGAAAAACTTCACTTTCCCGTTTCGGAATTCTGCATCATGACATGCAATCGATTACAAACTTTCATGACTTAAATGTTTTAGGACTATCGCTGCATTTACCGATTGTGCAGCCAGCTAGCAAAGTCGATGCCACTACGGAGATATCTTCTGCTTTCGATGGGGCAACGCTTTCGCAAACCATGACAGAAACTTGGAACTGGATTGTTCTCTACCAAGAATTAGCTACGAAGTTTTCATTACCAAAGCATCTGAGTCTGTCTCACATATCTGAAGAACAAGTTAAGTCGCTGAAAAAGATGATGCAAAGTTACAACTTTGATTTAGCGATTGACGTAAGAGTCGGAACTAAGTTGTGGCTTGGAGAACCAAGTTCCTTGCAAGCATCCGGAACAGTGCTGCAGATTCACGAGATTACCCACAAGCAAACTGTTGGATACCAACAGACAGAAGCGGGTAACAACAAACGTTTGATTATTGTTAGCG
>JBIKSW010000162.1:0-3054 GCA_044348415.1 Candidatus Nanopelagicales bacterium | reverse complement strand
TTGAAGCCTTTGCGTTCAATACGGGAGATGACTTCGCCAATTAGGCCGCGTTCGACGCCATCTGGCTTTACAAGGACAAGGGTGCGTTCAGACATGTTCTTAATCTTAAAGGTTTTCTCGGGCTGCCTTAGCCGCGTCAACTTTGTTATCAACCACATAGGCCATTCCCCAAATCAAAAGGAACAAAATCCCTGGGAAAAGCAGCGGCCGGATAACAATTCCTACGCCGATAATGATCGCTTGCACCACAATTCCCGTAGTGATTGCGGCTCGCTTATCGTGCCTGACCCCGCCCACAGCCAGAATGCATAGCAACATCAAAAGAAATGTGGCCCACAGTACTAATGTCCTGTCAACGTCGTAAACAACGATAGAAATTGGGATCGATAGCCCTAGAACAATCGCCTCGAAAACTAAAATTGCGCTTCCCATTACCTTCATACAGTTTTCATCTCCACTAGGTATTGGTCTTACCCATAATTGTTCGAGCTGATGCTGCAGTTACTACTGACCCAGTCACTACAACTCCCACGCCATTCATGCCGGCTTCATCTGCCATCGCGATTGCACGATCAATTGCACTCGTCAGATTTGCTTCCACATGTACTCGTTCTTCCCCAAAAACTTGAATTGCTAACTCTGCAATTTCAGGAGCCAACATCGCGCGCTGAGTTCCATTCCAAGTCACAACTACATCCGTCATTACTGGTTCAAGTGCTTGAAGGACACCAATTACATCTTTGTCTGCCATAACTGAGATCACGCCGATAACTTGATCGAATGTAAATGACTCTTCGAGTGCAGTTGCTAAAACCGCTGCACCATGTGGATTGTGTGCGGCATCAACAATCACTGTTGGACTACGACGAACTACTTCTAATCGGCCAGGTGAAGTTACCGAACCAAAACCTTCGCGCACTGCATCGATATCCAAAGTCAATGTGCCACCAAAGAAAGCTTCTACGGCAGCTAACGCAACTGAGGCATTTGCTGCTTGATGCGCTCCGAATAAAGGCAAAAGAATATCTTCATACGATCCGTTTAGTCCATCTAGGTTTAAGGCTTGGCCACCAATTGCTAATGCGCGATCGCGAACTGAAAACTCAACACCTTGTCGAGCGACCATGGCATCGACTGTGGCAGCTCGGGCTAACAGAATTTCTGCTGGCCCTGGACTTTGATATGAAAGAACAGCAATTGATCCAGACTTGATGATTCCAGATTTTTCGATCGCGATTTTCTCCACGGTGTCGCCAAGATAATCAGCATGATCCATTCCAATTGGCGTAACAACGCTTACCTGTGGTGCCACCACGTTTGTTGCATCCCAAGTTCCACCCATGCCAACTTCAACAACAGCTACGTCAACAGGTGCGTCTGCGAAAGCTGCGAAGGCCATTCCAGTTAGTACTTCAAAGTACGACATGGCAGGACCACCATTTGCCAAACTTTCGCTGTCTACGATTGCAAGATACGGCTCAAGCTCGTCATAGATCTCGACAAACTTCTCAGCCGGAATTGGTTGGCCGCTTAATCGAATGCGCTCGGTGACTTGGTGCAAGTGTGGACTTGTTACCAAGCCAGTACGCAGACCCATGGATCGCAACAACGACTCAATCATTCTGGCGGTTGAGGTCTTGCCATTCGTTCCAGTGATATGGATAACTGGGTAAGCGAATTGTGGATCGCCTAAAAGGGTCATCAAATGGCTGATTCGATCCAGACTTGGTTCAATTTTGGTTTCTGGCCAGCGTGATTCTAGGACGTCCTCAACTCGGGCAAGTTCTTGATTTTCAGTCGAAGTCATGAATTAAGTCTAAGTGTGTTTAATTGTCTAGGATTAGGGATCATGAGCGCGCAACGAATGCCAGAAAAGCCAACACTTGACGGTTTGGAATCCAAATGGATGCAGACCTGGGACAAGGCTGGAACCTACTCATTCGATCGCAGCGCTACCCGCGAAAACGTATTCAGTATCGATACTCCCCCGCCAACCGTTAGCGGATCACTTCACGTAGGCCACGTTTTTTCGTACACACATATTGACTGTGTAGCGCGCTACCAAAGAATGAATGGCAAATCTGTGTTCTACCCAATGGGCTGGGATGACAACGGTCTGCCAACGGAACGCCGAGTGCAAAACTACTTTGGCGTTCGCTGTGATCCTTCTCTTCCTTACGATGCAAACTTCCAGCCACCTGCTGAGCCAGGTAAAGACCAAATCGCGATCTCGCGTCGCAACTTTGTAGAGCTATGTGAGCAACTAACTGTTGAAGACGAAAAAGCTTTCGAAGAACTTTGGCGTCGTCTAGGCACCAGCGTTGACTGGAAACTCACCTACCAGACCATTGATTCCCGAGCCCGCGCAGTTTCCCAGCGCATGTTCCTTAATAATCTTTCACGCGGTGAGGCTTACCAAAGTGAAGCACCGACTCTTTGGGATGTAACTTTCCGCACAGCCGTTGCTCAAGCCGAGTTAGAAGATCGAGAACGCCCTGGCGCTTACCATCGCATCTCTTTCCATAAGCCAGACGGCAATCGCCTCTTTATTGAAACCACGCGTCCAGAACTTATTCCAGCATGTGTGGCGTTAGTTGCCCATCCTGATGACGAACGCTACCAACCGCTATTTGGTACGACGGTAACTTCGCCAATTTTTGGAGTGGAAGTTCCAGTGCTTGCACACACACTTGCAGATCCGGAAAAGGGTTCTGGCATCGCAATGATTTGTACTTTTGGTGATACCACCGACGTAACTTGGTGGCGTGAACTTCAACTGCCAACTCGACCAATTATTGGTTGGGATGGTCGTGTAATTACTGAAGTACCAGAATGGATTAACACCGACTTAGGTCGTAATGCCTACGCAGCCCTTGCTGGCTTAACCGCACACTCAGCTAAAGAAAAGATTGCCGAACTACTTCGTGAGTCTGGCGATCTAGAAGGTGAGATCCGACAGATTGTTCACCCAGTTAAGTTCTTTGAAAAGGGTGACAAGCCACTTGAAATTGTTACAACACGTCAGTGGTACATCCGTAATGGTGGTCGCGATGC
>JBIKSW010000161.1:0-3055 GCA_044348415.1 Candidatus Nanopelagicales bacterium | reverse complement strand
AGTTCGAACTAATGCGCCAGATTTACCTTCTGGGCGAAGCGCTGCGTCAACATCCCAAATAGTTCCTTCAGAAGTAACGGCTGAACAGGCCTGAATAACCAGTTTGGCAATCTCGCTTCCAATAGTGATGGCTTCTTCGTCAGTTGCCCCTGATGCTGGCTCGACCACAAACATCACGTCAACGTCACTAACGTAATTGAGTTCGCGAGCGCCACATTTGCCCATTGCGATTATGGCCATTCGCACTTTGTCGTCATCTGTCACATTTGCGCGAGCTATAACGAGCGCACTTGCAATGACTGAATCTGCTAAATCACTTAAGGCTTGAGCGATTCCGGGCAGTATTGCAGTGCTCTGGGCTCCAGCGCGAAGGTCTACTGCGGCAATTGCGCAAACTTGGCGGCGATATGCCACTCGCAGTGCCAACAATGCTTCATCCCAACTCAAGGTAGCGACTGCGCCTAACAAGTCACTTAACATCTGGGTGGATGTTGGTACGTCAGTTGTTTCTAAGGCATATGTGATCTGAGCTGGATGGCGCTGGAGATTTTCGGAAATTGCAATAGATGATCCAAGTAAGGTCGCAAGGTCACGGAATTTCTCTTCGGACAACGAGTCAATGTCATGGCCACCAGAGGCAACAACTTTTGCCAGCGCAATTAACGCAGCATCGGGATCTGGGGAATCCTTTATGTATTCTAATTTCGCATCCAAAGCTGGAGCGGTTATCAATATGTCTTGGCAGGCTTTCGTGTTTGCAAAGCCCATGCGTGCCAGCCTTGCAAGTTGTGAGGATCCGCGGGCTTCAGTCACAGCGCTTTAGCCTGTTGATCCTTAACCAATTGCGCCCAGGCTTGGAATGCTGGCTTCCAGGTCTTAATCAATTCCGCTTCCGCGCTGGCAACTTGTTGACAAGCCTGCTCAATGGTGTGATCCAGCTTTGCTAGTTCATCATCAGTTGCTGCCCAGGATGAAAAAATCTCAGAATCAATTTCAGGATGGAATTGCACGCCATAAACGTTTTCGCCCATTCGAAATGCCTGCACTGGACATACGTCATTTCCAGCCAGAACAACAGCGTCATCAGGAAGGTCAGTTATATAGTCCTTGTGCCATTCAGCTGCGATTACATCTTTACCAGCTAGGTGGCCAAACACTGAGTCTGTCGCAGCATCTGCCGTTACTCGAAATGAAGCAACTCCAATTTCAGGAACTGGAGTAGGCCCAACTTTGCCATCAATGGCTGCGGCCAATAACTGTCCGCCAAGGCAGATGCCGAAAAATGGGATGTCGTTAGCAACTACATCTTTCATTAGCGAACGCGCATCAATTAGCCACGGGAATTCAATGTCATCGTTAGCACCCATGTAGCCGCCCATAGCAATGGCACCTGAATATTTGGCTGGTAACGATGCTGGGACGGTTTCGCCGCGATAAGCGTGAATTACTTCAACGTCGACGCCGACTTCGCTAATCCATTCGCCAACAAGGGCAACGGGATCATCGATTTCGTTTTGAATTACCAGTACTAAGGGCCTCATTTAAAGCACCGGCAAATACTTATCAAGTTCATATGCAGTCACCTGTGATCGATACTCTTCCCATTCGGCGCGCTTGTTGCGTAAGAAAAAGTCAAACACATGTTCACCTAAAGTCTCGGCAACTAACTCACTTTTTTCCATAACCTTGATGGCGTCGCCAAGTGACTGAGGCAGTGGCGCAATACCTAGTGCCGCACGCTCTGGCTCGGACAGTGACCAAACATCATCTTCTGAACCCGGTGGAAGTTCGTAACCTTCTTCAATGCCCTTCATGCCAGCTGCCAGCATTAAGGCAAATGACAAGTACGGGTTACAGGCCGAATCTAAGGATCGGAATTCAATTCGAGTTGAGTTGCCCTTGGTTGGCTTATACATAGGTACTCGTATAAGCGCTGAGCGATTGTTGTGGCCCCAACAGATAAATGATGGTGCTTCCCCGCCGCCACTTAGGCGCTTGTAGGAGTTAACCCACTGGTTAGTTACTGCAGTGATTTCTGGAGCGTGCTTTAACAATCCAGCAATGAACTGACGCCCAGTTTTTGAAAGCTGGTAATCGGCGCCGGCTTCATAGAATGCGTTTCTATCTCCTTCGAATAACGATAGGTGCGTATGCATACCTGAGCCTGGGTACTGCGAGAACGGCTTAGGCATAAATGAGGCGTAAACACCTTGGGCTAATGCCACTTCTTTCATTACAACTCGGAAAGTCATAATGTTGTCGGCAGTAGTTAAGGCATCTGCGTAACGTAGATCGATTTCCTGTTGGCCAGGTGCGCCTTCGTGGTGACTGAACTCAACGGAAATTCCCATCGCTTCCAGCATCGTGATTGCTTGCCTTCTAAAGTCATAACCCACACCACTTGGTGAATGGTCGAAGTAACCAACCTCATCAACTGGAACAGGTTGCTGACCCTTTTCTGGTTGATTCTTGAAAAGGAAGAATTCAATTTCTGGATGAGTGTAAAAAGTGAAACCTTTATCCGCTGCCTTACTCAATGCGCGAGTTAATACGTGCCTTGGATCTGCCCAAGATGGCGAACCATCTGGAAGCTGAATGTCACAGAACATTCGGGCAACGCTGTTTTCTTCTCCGCGCCAAGGCAGGATTGAAAACGTTTCAGGATCTGGCTTGGCCAGCATGTCAGATTCATAAACTCGAGCAAAGCCTTCGATCGCAGAGCCATCAAAGCCAATGCCTTCGGAAAATGCACCCTCGAGTTCAGCTGGCGCGATTGCGACTGACTTTAAAGTGCCTAAAACATCTGTGAACCACAGTCGCACGAAGCGAATGTCTCGTTCTTCGATGGTACGTAACACGAATTCTGTTTGCTTATCCACTAGACCATGATGAAGCCCTTGCGTTACGGCTGTGTTACAAGGCGACTCGGTCTGCATTTATGCTGTACCTGTGCCACAAATTCGCTTGGCTTTAGCGCAACTTAACCCTGTTGTCGGTGATTTATCTGGCAATAGCGCCAAATGTCTCGAGGCCGTAAGAGCCGCTGCTGCCCAGG
>JBIKSW010000160.1:0-3059 GCA_044348415.1 Candidatus Nanopelagicales bacterium | reverse complement strand
CAGGCATGTGAAGATTCATTGCGCCGACTCGGCACTGATTACCTGGATCTTTATCAACTGCATCGTGTTGATCCGGAAGTCCCGATTGAAGAAACTTGGGGCGCTCTTGCCGGACTTGTTGAAGCGGGCAAGGTTCGCTACATCGGATTATCTGAAACAACAGTTGAAGAAACTTCAAAGTGCCACGCCATTCATCCTGTTACTAGCGTTCAGAGCGAGTTTTCAATTTGGACAGATGAGAATGTGAAGAATGGCGTGATTAAGTACTGCGCCGACAACAACATTGGATTCTTGCCATTTTCGCCACTCGGTCGCGGCTTTCTAACTGGAACGGTAACCGCCGACACTATTGCCGATGGCGACTTCCGTAGTGCGAACCCAAGGTTTACTGCGCAAGCAATCGCTGACAATCAAAAGATCGTTGACGGCATTGCCACTATCGCTGGACGCCACAATGCAACTCCGGCGCAAATCGCATTAGCTTGGATTTTGGCACAAGGGCCAAACATGGTTCCGATCCCAGGTACTAAGCGTCGTAAATGGTTAGAAGAAAATGCGGCTGCCGTGAGCATCGTCTTAACTCCACAAGATATGGCTGACATTGCAGCTTTGCCAAGGCCAACTGAATCGCGCTACTAAACCTGTTTACGAAAAAGCGACTATAGAAGCGGGTAAGAACCGTCTTCGTCATGGACTTCAGTACCAACTAAAGCCGGAGTGAACACGCAAATGATCCGCAATTTAGTGTGAGATCGCATTTGATGACGATCGTGCTTGTCCAGCGTGTATGTCATGCCAGGTCGAACTTCAAAAACTTCACCAGTTTCTAAGTTTTCCAATTCGCCAGTGCCATCAATTATGTAATTTGCTTCGATGTGGTTCTTGTACTGCAGAGTGGTGGTAGTTCCAGCTTCTAGTTCAGTGTCATGAAACGAAAATCCAACGCCATCTTCGCGAGTCAGCATTCGAAGACTTGTGCCCGTTGAAACTTTCCGGTGACGAGGTCCGCCAACTAAATCTTCTTTATAAGTAACAATCATGATGACTCCTTAAATTGGGTATTCAACTTAGATCTATAGGTTTAACTTATCTGCACAAGTTAAACTGCCGGGGTGAATCCGAGCACTTCACCAAAGAATTTAAGTTCCTCGATTGCGCAGGTCGTAATTGTCTGACTTTTTCTAAAGCCATGACTCTCGCCATCAAACTCAAAGTATTTGTGCTTGATGCCATTTTTAATGCAGGCATCTCTAAAGGCCTGAGATTGAGAGGGCGGAACGATTGGATCGTCAGAACCTTGAAAAATGATTAGCGGCGAAGACAAGTTGTCGGCATGAGTCAGGGGAGAGCGCTCAATGTATAGATCTTTACGCTCTGGATAAGGCCCAATGAGTGAGTCCAAGTATCGAGATTCAAAGTCATGTGTGTCTTGCGCCAACATGGTTAACTCGGCAACAC
This sequence comes from Candidatus Nanopelagicales bacterium, assembly GCA_044348415.1. Taxonomy (GTDB): domain Bacteria; phylum Actinomycetota; class Actinomycetes; order S36-B12; family UBA5976; genus UBA5976. Next base: position 1,601 of record JBIKSW010000160.1, on the reverse strand, counting down.
CGTAGTAATTGGCGCCTGCAGCGAACGCCTTGCTATGTACTAACCCGTTAAGCACGGCATAACCACCAGCGCTGCCACCTCTAATCAGTATCTGTTCTGGATTAGCCAAGCCGTCGGCAATCAAGCCAGCAACGACAGCGAGAATGTCTTCGGTATCAACAACGCCCCATTGACCCTTCAAAGTCTCGCGATAAGCCCTGCCATAACCAGTCGAGCCACCGTAATCAACATCGACAACGGTAAATCCACGAGATGTGAAGAAGGCACGCTTTATCGAAGCAACTCCAGTGGTGTTTCCTGTTGGCCCACCGTGCACGGTAATTATTACTGGCGGTAGATCCGTGCCTTCATAATTTGGATTAGTGGCGGGTGACATAAAGGCATGCACTCGACGTCCAGCTTTACTTGGAAAAGTAAGTGCCTGCGCAACCGGCAGGAAATCTTGGTCGATTGGGGCAAGCACTTCTGAAATAGTCGCTGCGCTAGACGAGTTATCAACTTTGAGTTCAACTAGAGCGGAAAGGGCTTTAGGTCCACCACCAATTGCATAGATGTGATCTTGGTAGACACTAAGGTGCGCAAAGTTAGTTAGCTCGCAATCCAGATCTCGCCAGTTTCCAGACTCAGAATCAATTACCGCAATGCGCTCTTGCGCAGGACTGCCATGTATTCCAACAAGATCTCCGCTCTCCAAGATTCGCAGTAAGTGAGTGCCAACCTGCCACATTGGATGAGCCCACTCGGCCGATTCCAAAACTAGTTGTCGTTTCGTTTGGTCTTTATTGAGTTCCCAAACATTCCAGAACCCAGAGGCGTCACTTACGAAATACAGGCTTCCATTTGCGGACCAGACTGGGCTGTTAACTGCTTCCGTTGCACTTCCTGCGCACACCTTTTGATCAATTAAGTTTCCAGCTGCATCAATCTGAGCAGTGCGCAATTCCGTGCCATCCCAAGGCATTTGCGGATGCTCCCAAGTGACCCAAGCAAGTTTCTTCTGATCTGGCGACAAGGCAAGGTGGGCATAAAAATGAGAACTCGAATCAATAACTCGGATTTGATTTGAGCCACTGATTGCAATCAAATCTCGACTGGTATTCGAACCTTGAGTTACTTCTCGGACACACCAGACTTCCGAATCTCTAATTACAAAGTCGCTATAGCGAGAAAGGGTTCCTGGCTCACTTTCTGGCGTTATTGGCTCGGGATTGCCATTAACGGGCTTCCAGTAGATTCGCTGATCTGTCTTTTCGGAGAAAACAAGCCCAGGTTGATCTTTCCAAATGCCCACCAGCCAACTAAGTCCACCCATTTCGTGAACGCGAGTAGATGCACTCCAAGGTGCCGGCAAAATGTCGCCATTGGTTCGACTTACCACGACATTGCGACCATTCTCAGTTGGGCGTGATTCATCCCAAAACACATCGGCATTAAATGTTTGAGTAAAGCCCATCGAGACCCCGGCCTGAGAAAGCATCTCAGGGGTGATTGGCGAACTCCAGGTACCAGGTTTTGCAAGGGCCATGGCTTGACTCTATTTAACCCACAATTGCTAAAGGCACCCGCCACGGTTAATGACAGGTGCCTTTAGCAGTTATGAC
>JBIKSW010000159.1:0-3068 GCA_044348415.1 Candidatus Nanopelagicales bacterium | reverse complement strand
CCATCTTTGGCGCCGTATGGATCACCGGTTGGATGTTGTAATTCATTCATTACTTTGCTTTTGCTCCGATCCAAACTGCGGCGATTACCAGCACACCTAGGCCAGCGACAAAGATAAACAAACCTTCTGATACTGGACCAAGTCGCCCAAGACTATGTCCACCAAAACTCTTTTCGGATTGAAGCTCTTCAACATAAGCGATGATGTGCTGCTTGTCTTCAACGCTTAGAGTGCTGTCTGCGAAAACTGGCATGGATTGCGGACCGGAAACCATGGCCTCATACAGGTGCTTTGCACTTGAGTCCATCAGAGACGGAGCGTAGCGACCTTCTGAAAGTGCGCCACCAGAACCGGCTGCACCATGGCATTGCGCGCAGTTAGTGCGAAATAGCTCGCCACCAAGTGCTAATTCAGCATTTGTGGTGTCAAGCATCTCTTCGGTTGGGATAGCAGGTCCGGCGCCCAAAGTTGCGATGTACGCAGCTAAGGCAGCAGTTTCTTCATCGGTGTAGGAAGACATGTTCGGCATTGCTTGGATGCCTGGGGCAGCTAGCGGCATTCGACCAGTTGCCACTTGGAAATCTACAGACGCGGCTCCGACACCAATTAGCGATGGACCGTCTGAGGCACCTTGGGCTGCCAAGCCATGGCAGGAAGAGCAACCTTCTAGGAACAACTGCTTACCTTGCTCAACTTGAGTCTCGGACTTCGCAGCTACTTTAGGAGCAGTGGATCCGCTTACCGTGGCATAAGCCACTCCGGTTGTACCCAAGGCAACGAAAAGTATTGCAAACAGTGCCAGCGGGTGCCTTTTGTTGATAGCCACAGAAGTCCTTTTCAATTTAGTTTCGGTCAAGCATCTTTAGTTTTGGGTAACGCAGAACTATTGGATCAAATAAATCGTTGCAAATAGCGCGATCCAAACTACGTCGACAAAGTGCCAGTAGTAAGAAACCACAATCGCGGTAGTCGCTTGCTTATGTGAATAGTTTTTCGTTGCATAGGTTCTAGCCAAAACGAAAAGGAAAGCAATCAGACCGCCAGTAACGTGCAGTCCGTGGAAGCCTGTTGTTAAGTAGAAAGCTGAACCGTATGCATTGGAAGAAAGAGTCAGTCCTTCATGAACCAATACGGCGTATTCATATACCTGGCCGGCAACGAAGTAAAAGCCCATTAGGAAAGTGATAACGAACCACTTACGTAAACCCTTTACGTCACCGCGCTCAGCTGCGAAGACGCCTAGCTGACACGTAACAGAGGAGAGCACCAAAATCGTGGTGTTAAACGAAGCAAACGGGATGTTTAAAAGCTCTACTTCCTCAGCCCATAACTCTGGATTTACCGAGCGAAGTGTGAAATACATGGCAAATAATGCGGCGAAGAACATCAACTCGCTGGCTAGCCAAACAATCGTGCCAATTGACACCATATTTGGACGTTCGGCTTGGCTTGGGACTCTGATGGCAGTAGATGTACTCACTCTTAGAGTTTACCTACTGCCTAGGGGAAAATCCCCCCAGGATAGGCAAAACTGACCTGATGTGACCTATTGCATTTTGGGGTCAACAATTGACAATCCCAATTACCAATCCGACTGCGCCGTCAGATACTCTTTGGGGGTGTCGAACAGTGCCCCCACCCTCAAAGTGCTTGTGTATAGCGATGATTCTGCGGTCCGCTCCAGCATCAAAATAAGTCTAGGTCGTCGCCCTTCCCTTGATTTTGGGGATGTTGAGATCCTGGAATGTGCGACACATCCGGCTGTGATCGCAGCTGTTGATTCTCGACCATTCGACCTATTGATTCTTGATGGTGAAGCGACCCCATCTGGCGGTATGGGTCTATGTCGGCAGCTCAAGGATGAAATCTTCAATTGTCCACCTGTTTTGGTTTTGGTTGGTCGGGTAGATGATCGCTGGTTAGCAACATGGTCGCGAGCAGATGCAGTTGTTGCTCATCCAATTGATCCGCGCGCTGTTGTTAATGCGTGTCTAGAGCTTCTTAAATCCCGAAATTCAATTTCCCAATAGGGAAGTACGTCGATTATGACCGAAGCAAGTTGGAAGCAAGTTTTAGGAACATTAGTTTCCGGTGAAGACCTGTCATTCGACCAAGCCTTTTGGGCAATGAATGAAATGATGTCTGGCACCGCCACTGACTCACAGCTTGCCGGGCTAGTAATTGGCCTTCGCGTTAAGGGCGAAACTCCGCAAGAAGTCAGCGGAATGGTTAAAGCAATGTTGGCCAATGCAGTCGAAGTCAACTTAGACCGCATTGCAGTCGACGTAGTCGGCACTGGTGGTGATGGCGCACACACAGTAAACATTTCAACGATGGCCGCAATTACTGTTGCGGGCGCAGGTTTCCCAGTGCTGAAACATGGCAATCGTGCAATTTCGTCTAAAGCTGGGACAGCGGATGTTTTAGAAGCACTTGGTGTTGCAATCAATATGCCAACAAGTCTCTTGTCCTCATGTGTTGCTGAGGCAGGAATTGCATTTTGTTTTGCACCGTCTCATCACCCAGCGATGAAGTACGCAGCAAATGTTAGAAAAGAACTCGGCGTACCAACTGTGTTTAATGTTTTGGGACCACTTTCAAATCCGGGACAACCAGAAGCCGCACTTTTGGGCTGTGCAGACATTCGACTTGCACCAGTGTTAGCGCAAGTTCAACTTGATCGAGGATTCAAATCCATTGTCGTTCGAAGCACCGATGGCTTAGATGAGCTATCAACGTCAGCACCGACACAGATCTGGGATGTAACTTCAGGTAGCTTGCGCGAATCTTTGTTAAAGCCAAGTGATCTTGGTTTGCAACCAGCAACTCTGGAGCAACTTCGAGGTGGCGATGCACAGTTCAATGCTCAAGTCGTGAGAGAGATTGTTGCTGGCCGAGCCGATGGGAACTATGCGGCAATTCGCGACGTTGTTGCGTTGAACGCGGCAGCAACCATGGTTGCTTATGATGCTGCAAAAGGAGCTAAGCGCTTTGGCCCTACAGAAGATCCGACAGTTCAGCGAATTTCCCGAGCGCTTCCAGTTGCCTATAGTTCACTTGATACTGGC
>JBIKSW010000158.1:0-3080 GCA_044348415.1 Candidatus Nanopelagicales bacterium | reverse complement strand
TTTCTAGTGGCAAAGAAGCGGATTATTACGTGGACCTACGTCGAGTAACTCTTGATGCCGAAGCTGCACCGATCATTGGTCGCGTGATGTTAGAGCTAACAAAAGATTTAGATTTTGATGCTGTTGGTGGATTAACACTAGGCGCAGATCCGGTTGCAACCGCGATGTTGCATGCAGCTGCGGCGCAGGGTCGCAAACTTGATGCCTTCGTAGTTCGTAAAGCCGAGAAGGCACATGGCCTGCAGCGCCGCATTGAAGGACCAGATGTTAAGGGCCGCCGGGTACTTGCAGTTGAAGACACCAGCACAACGGGTGGTTCTGTTATGACCGCAGTTGAAGCGCTACGCGAAGCTGGCGCAGAAGTTGTTGCAGTGGCAGTAATTGTGGAACGAGCTGCGCAGCCAACTATCGAAGCAGCTGGGCTTGATTATTTGTACGCTTACAATTTGCCTGATTTAGGACTTTGATTTTTTCAGCACCTGACGAGCAAATGCGTAAGCCGCTGGGATCAAGGTCAGAAGTACAAAACCCATGAGTACGTACTCGATGTTGTCCTTAACTACCGGAATGTTTCCAAAGTAGTAGCCAGCAAGAGTTAAAGTGACTGCCCACAAGATGCCGCCAATAGTGCTGTAGATGGCGTAGACCCTGAAGTTCATTCTTGCTACGCCAGCAACACCTGTGATCACCGGGCGGACAACTGGAACAAAACGTCCCAAGACGATTGCCGGAGCACCATATTTTTCAAAAAAGTTTTCAGTGGCAACCACATACTCTTTCTTGAAGATTCGAGAATCTGGTCTAGCAAAAAGCTTTGGGCCGAATTTCGCTCCAGTCCAATAACCCAGCAAGTTTCCTGCGATTGCTGCGATGGACAAGAAAACTAGAGCCAACCAAACGGGGGTTGCGATAAATCCAGTGGCCAGAAATAGTCCAACTACAAATAATAGGGAATCGCCAGGAAGCACTAACCCGATTAGTAACCCACATTCGATGAACAAAATTATGCAGGCTACCAAAAGTGCAAACCCACCAAGTCCCTTAAGTAAAGCTTCAGGATCCAAAAATCCAGCAGCTTGGATTGATGTTGCGAATTCGAATGGGGTAGTTGCAATCACCATATGACTGTACCCGTGACACAATAAGAACGTGGGCAGCGGCAAGCCCAACCCACAGATTTATTGATTCCAGGAGTCTGACAAATGCCAATCGCTAGCCCAGAGATTTATAACGAAATGCTTGATCGCGCCAAGGCTGGCGCATTCGCATATCCCGCGATCAACTGCACATCTTCGCAAACAATTGTTGCTGCAATCCGCGGCTTTGCTGAAGCTGAAAGCGATGGCATCGTTCAGGTTTCATGGGGTGGCGCTGAGTTTGCCTCCGGCCAAGGCGTTAAAGATATGGTCATTGGTTCAGTGGCGCTTGCCGAATTCGCGCACGCAGTTGCGAAGGGTTACGGCGTAAACATTGCACTTCATACTGATCATTGCCCCGCTGAAAAGCTTGATGGCTTTATGCGTCCACTAGTTCAGATTTCTGCTGACCGCGTCAAGGCTGGCCAAGAACCGCTTTTCCAATCTCACATGTGGGATGGTTCTGCCGTTTCAATGAAAGAAAATCTTGCCGTCGCTGATGAAATGCTTGATAAGTGTGCAGCAGCTCGAACCATTCTGGAAATTGAAATCGGCGTAGTTGGCGGCGAAGAAGACGGAATTGAGGCTTCACACGATGCCAAGTTGTTCTCAACCGCAGAAGACGCACTAGCTATGGCTGATCGTCTGGGCCTTGGTGAGCGCGGCCGCTATTTAGTTGCAGCAACTTTTGGAAACGTTCATGGTGTTTATAAGCCAGGCAACGTTGTACTAACCCCAGGCATCTTGAAAGAACTTCAAGATGCAGTGCAGGCAAAGCACAACACGAAGGACAAGCCACTTGATTTGGTTTTCCACGGCGGTTCAGGTTCATTGCTTTCAGAAATCCGCGAATCACTTGATTACGGCGTAATCAAAATGAACATTGATACCGATACCCAGTACGCATTTACTCGTCCAGTTGCAGATCACATCTTCAAGAACTACGACGGCATCTTGAAAATCGATGGCGAAGTTGGAAACAAAAAGATTTACGATCCACGGGCATTTGGCAAGGCTGCTGAAGCTGGAATGGCCGCACGCGTTGTTAAGGCTTGCGAAGACCTTCGCGCAACCGGAACGCGTATTAAGTAATGACAATCGGACAAGATTTACTTGATGGCCCACCTCCAACACTTCTTCCAGCAGACAATCGCGCACTAGAAGCAATCGCTGCTGGAAAATCACCAGAGGCAGTAGCTGCGGAATTTCCAGAAAGTAGTTTGGCTTGGGCCGCACTTGCTGACCAGGCATGGAACGAAAAGCGAATCATTGAGTCATATGCGTTTGCTCGCGTTGGTTACCACCGCGGACTTGACTCACTTCGCAAAAATGGCTGGAAGGGTTTTGGCCCAGTGCCCTGGAGCCATGAACCAAATCGTGGATTCCTGCGCTGCCTAAACGCTCTAGCTCGTGGCGCGAAATCCATCGGCGAGTCAGCAGAAGCCACTCGCTGCGCCCAGTTTTTAACGGACTGCGACCCGGCTGCAACTCAAGCACTAGCCGAGTAAAGCTTCACCATAAATAAGGACTAGCCTTATCTAGGTTCATCGAGACATAAGGGGAATTGCCATGCCTGCCGTAGTGCTAGTTGGTGCTCAATGGGGAGACGAAGGTAAGGGTAAAGCTACCGACCTTCTAGGAAGTCGTGTTGATTACTGTGTTCGCTATCAAGGCGGAAACAATGCAGGTCACACCGTTGTAATCGGTGACAAAAAGTTTGCACTTCACTTATTGCCAAGTGGAATCCTTACTCCGGAAGTAACTCCAGTAATCGGTAATGGCGTTGTAATTGATGTCGGCGTTTTGTTTGAAGAAATTGATGGACTTGAAGCTCAAGGTATCGACACTTCTAATTTGTTGATCAGCGCCAATGCCCACTTGATCACTTCGTATCACGTAACTCTCGACAAGGTAACTGAGCGCTTCTTGGGTAACTCCAAGATT
>JBIKSW010000007.1:0-10877 GCA_044348415.1 Candidatus Nanopelagicales bacterium | reverse complement strand
CATGGGCTGTTCGATCAGTCAAGCATCAGCATCGATCATGTTCGACCAGATCAACAATCTTGATTTCGAAGCAGGCGACGCTGCCGTTGAACACTTGGTGGCAATGCTGCAGCGAACAGTTGAGGCCGACGAGGACATACTTGGCGACGGTATTGCGTTAGCAGGAGTTGCTCAGTATCCAGCTCGAGTTAAGTGTGCGCTTCTGGCTTGGATGGCATGGAAAGATGCTGCAATTCAAGCTGGAGCTCAGAGTAGTTCCGAAGTACAGAATTAATTAGAAACGAACAAGGAGTAGATCTAATGACCGTGCTACAAGAAGATGATGTTTTCGAATTAATGAAAGACGTAGTGGATCCAGAACTGGGTATCAATGTTGTTGATCTTGGCTTGGTATACGCGGTAACAGTTGATGACGGCAATGTTGCCACCATCGACATGACTCTTACCTCCGCAGCATGCCCGCTTACCGATGTCATTGAAGATCAGACGCGTGCCGCGTTGGATGGCCATGTATCTGACTTCAAGTTGAACTGGGTATGGATGCCACCATGGGGTCCAGACAAGATCACAGATGAAGGCCGCGAGATGCTTCGCGCGCTAGGATTTAACCTCTAACTTCCCGAGGTAACATTGAGTTTGCGAGATTTCGCACTCTTATAGATTGGCTAGTCTTTACTGTGATTCAGGCAACAGATATTGAATTACGGGCTGGTGCCGAATTACTTCTTTCCGGGGCTACATTTCGTGTTGATAGTGGCGATCGCGTCGGACTTGTCGGCCGAAACGGAGCAGGCAAAACTACGTTAACTAAGGTGCTTGCCGGACAGGTTCAGCCCGCTAAGGGCGTTATTGCTACCTCGGCTTCAGTTGGGTATTTGCCGCAGGATCCAAGAACTGGCGACTTAGATGTTGTTGCAATGGATCGGATTCTTAGTGCACGTGGTCTTGATGATCTCATCAAGCGTATGCGCCAATGTGAATTGGACATGGGATCAGACGATGAGAAAATCGCAGATAAAGCGATGCGCAAGTATGCGAGCGTAGAAGAGTCCTTTCAAGCTGCTGGTGGTTACGCGGCCGAAAGTGAAGCGGCATCACTTGCTGCAAGCGTTGGTTTGTCCGTTGACACCCTGGCTCAGACATTAGGCACATTATCTGGTGGTCAGCGCCGCCGTATTGAACTGGCGAGAATTCTTTTCAGCGGGTCAGAGACACTGCTCCTGGATGAACCCACAAACCACTTAGATGCAGATTCAATTGTCTGGCTACGTGGATTCCTTGCCAATCACCAAGGTGGGCTGGTAGTTATTAGTCACGATGTTGAATTGCTTGAAGCAACTGTTAATCGCGTTTTTTATCTGGATGCCAATCGGCAGACTTTGGATTTGTATAACGTGGGCTGGAAAGAGTACTTAAACTCCCGCGAGACAGATGAGCGTCGCCGCAAGCGGGAACGCGCTAACACCGAGAAGCAAGCACAGGTACTTCAGGCCCAAGCCGATCGAATGCGGGCAAAAGCGTCAAAGGCAAAAGCTGCCCAGAGCATGCTTAAGCGCGCAGACAAGTTGATGAGTGGTCTAGAAAATGTTCGTCAGGCAGATCGGGTAGCCAAGCTACGTTTCCCAACGCCAGCACCATGTGGCAAAACCCCACTTATGGCAACCGGATTAAGTCGGGTTTATGGCTCACAAGAGATCTTTACTGATGTTGACTTGGCAATCGATCGTGGCAGCAAAGTTGTAGTGCTCGGATTGAATGGTGCTGGTAAGACCACATTGCTAAGAATTCTGGCCGGCGTGGATATTCCAGATACTGGAGAAATTCAGCCGGGTCATGGACTAAAGGTTGGCTACTACGCACAAGAGCACGAAACTCTAGATCCCGAACGATCAGTTCTCGAAAACATGGTCACCGCTTCGGGTGATATGAATGATGCTCAAGTTAGAAATGTTCTTGGTTCATTTTTGTTCTCTGGCGATGCAGTCTCAAAGCCTGCTGGAGTTCTCTCAGGTGGCGAGAAAACTCGACTTAGCCTTGCCATGCTCGTGGTTTCGTCAGCCAACGTTCTGCTCTTAGATGAACCAACTAACAACCTAGACCCAGCAAGCCGAGCCGAAATCCTAGATGCTCTCCACAATTACGAAGGTTCAGTGGTCTTGGTTACTCACGATGAGGGCGCTGTCACTGCACTTCAGCCCGAGAGGGTCTTACTTCTACCTGACGGCGTTGAAGATCTTTGGAACGAAGACTACCTAGATCTAATCTCACTCGCTTAATGCGATTGTGGGATAGCGCAATGCTTGACCCCGCACCAGATAAACTCAGAGCGATCAAAGAAACTAGGCGAATACATGAGCTTGCATGGCGGAAATCCTTGGGCGGCATATCAAGGATTCACAAAGGATAAGTCAGTCAAGAAAACCACATTGGCTGACGGAACTGTTAAGCGAGTTCTGACCTATGCCACGGAGTTTCGCGGTTACATAGCGGCTTACCTCTCACTCCTTGTTATCGATTCACTTTTAGTTGTTGCCCAACCGCTGCTTTTTAAAGAAATCGTGGATGTGGCAATCCCGAACAAAGACACTCGGCTAGTCGCGCTTTTGGCTTCAGGAATTGCTCTGACTGCGATCTTGGGAGCAGCGCTCGGGCTATTGAGTCGAAAGATGCAGTCCACAATTGGTGAAGGCCTGATTTTTAACATGCGCACGCAAGTGTTTGATCATGTTCAACAGCAATCGATTGCGTTCTTCACACGTGCTCAAACGGGAGCTTTGATCTCGCGTCTTAATAGCGATGTGATGGGCGCTCAGCGAGCATTCACTTCGACTTTGGGTGGGGTAGTAGGGAATGTAATCAGCCTGGTGATAGTTGCCGCAACTATGTTCGTGCTTTCGTGGCAGATCACAGTTGCATCGTTGTTACTGTTGCCACTTTTCATGATCCCGGCGCGCTGGATGGGTACTCGCCTTCAACAACTTACGAGGCAACAAGCAGACTTCAATTCAGCAATGAGTACCCAAATGGCGGAACGCTTTAACGTCTCAGGTGCTTTGCTAATGAAGATCTTTGGTACACCACAGCGTGAATCTCAAATGTTCTCCGAGAAAGCTGATTCCGTTCGAAGCATGGGTATTCGAATCGCAATGTCGAATAGCGTTTTCTTCACTGCAATTGTGTTGGTTGGCTCCCTGGCAACTGCGTTGGTCTTCGGCATGGGTGGAATTTCAGTTATCAATGGAGCTTTGACATTAGGAACCTTGCTAGCACTTTCAGCGCTGCTTGGCCGCTTGTATGGACCGATCACTGCCTTGGCAAATGTTCGCGTGGACATAATGACTTCACTTGTCTCATTTGAAAGAGTATTTGAAGTACTCGATCTGCAGCCGATGGTGAAAGATAAGCCAGATGCCAGGACTCTAGAGCGCGGTGGCGTAAGTGTCGAGTTCGCAAATGTTGATTTTAGGTATCCATCAGCGAGTGAAGTCTCGCTGGCAAGTTTGGAATCTGTGGCACAACCAGAATCCAGGGCAACCGAAGAGCTGACGCTTAAGGGAATTTCTTTCTCAGCAGAGCCTGGCGACTTAATAGCCCTCGTTGGCCCATCAGGTGCAGGCAAAAGCACCATCAGCGCACTTGTGCCGCGACTTTATGATGCAACTTCTGGAACCGTAAAACTTGGCGGTGTTGATGTTCGGGATGTGACGCAAGAGTCCTTGCATCAAGTGGTTGGTGTAGTTATGCAAGATGCCCACATGTACCACGACACAATCCGTGCCAATCTGCTTTACGCAAACACTGAGGCAAGCGAGTCAGAAATTTGGAATGCCTGTGAAAGTGCCCAGATCGCCGAAATGATTAGGAGTCTGCCCGAAGGATTGGACACAGTCGTAGGTGATCGCGGCCATCGACTATCCGGTGGGGAGAAGCAAAGGCTCGCAATTGCTCGATTACTCCTTAAAGCTCCTGATGTTGTAGTCCTAGATGAGGCAACTGCTCACCTTGATTCAGAGAACGAATCTGCCGTCCAAGATGCATTAGCAATTGCGCTTCAAGGAAGGACTTCGATAGTCGTTGCACATCGACTGTCAACAATTCGACAAGCAAACCAAATTCTGGTTATTGACGATGGCCAAATCGTGCAACGTGGTACACATGAAGAATTGTTAGCTTCCGGTGGCGTCTATGCAGATCTATATCACCGGCAGTTTGCTGAAGGCAAAAGTTAACTAACAGCGGTTTTGCGCTGTTCCTTCACTTCGTTTCGAACCAAAATTATCCATCCGATCACAGTCATGATTTCAAAAAAGATCCACTGAATTGCATATGAACGGTGGGCACCTTCAGTAACTTCAGGAGCCGGCAGTGTTCTAATCTCCGAGGTCAGCGACTCTGGCTCACTCGCCGTCATTTCTACATATGCATTACTTAAAGTGTCAGGGCTATCTACGATCTCGGTTGGCACGATTCGATCCACTTGACCGGCTGGCAAATCTGTTGGAGCTGGTTTGGTTCGCTCCTGAACTATGCGGAGACGACCAAGTACTTCAATAGTTCCGCTCGGCACATCTGCAACGACCGGACTGTCAACAGCTGAGTTTGCGGCTGCCGTCCAACCGCGATTAATAATGACGATAGTCCCATCAGTTAGCCGCAGGGGAGTCGTCACCCACAAGCCAAGATTTGATTCAAGGCTCCTCTTTCGAACCAAAACTTGGTCGTCTTGCAACCAAACTCCACTCATGCCAACTGTGCGCCACTGGGAATCATCCGGGACGGTTTTTTCACCAGCCTCAGTAGTCACTAAATCGGTGATCAGTATTGGCTCCTTGTTTATCTGAGCCTGAATTGCAGCGTTAGCGACTTGGCGATCTTGCAGCCTATGCCACTGCCAGTTGGAAAGAGCTTGAAATGCGGGGAGCATAAAGATGCAAACGAGTGTGATTGCTATCCATCGCGGAGTTAAAAGGAATTTAAAAGCACTCACGAAATCAATTGTGCCTCATCATTAAGAAGATGAGCGCCCAGCTTCAATTGATTCATTAGTAGAAGCGATGAAATCGCCTGAACCAGACCAGCCACCACGCTCACGACCGGCATTTGCAATTACGACAGCGAAGTAAGGAAGCACCACAGCTCCAACAATTAATATCCAGCGAAGCGCACCCTCAGCCATGATTCCGCCGACAAAGCACGCGGTACGTAGACCCATGCTGTAGAGGTAGCGACGTTGCCGACCGGACTGATCCTCAGTAAGGCTGGTTTCAACCTTAGAGATACTAAATACCTCTGGCTCTTGCTTCATGGCCACCTACTGATGCTCGACTGACACTTCTAGGCTACGGTGTTACTACCCGTTTGGCATTTCCACAGGAGCTTAAAATGACTACTCGAACCTACGCTTTGACCGAAATCGTTGGTACTTCGCCTGTAAGCATCGATGAGGCAATCCGCAATGGCCTGAAGCGCGCCTCACAATCAACTCGCCACATTGACTGGTTTGAAGTGACTGAGATTCGTGGAAATCTACGTGATGGAGATCTCACCTTTATTCAGGTTGGAATGAAGCTCGGTTACCGTCTGGAAGACGCTTAAACCGCATCAGATTTCGTTGAGAGGTTAAACCCCTCAATTGTTAATGGGGCTACTTGAGCTCTCGAGAACCAGTCCGCCCATTCCCTCGGCAAGCATGGAACCGTTTCACCTGCGTCAATGACTCTTGAGAGCATGTCTATCGGAGACTCGTTGAATCTAAAGTTGTTGGTTGAACCTATGATTTCGCCGCCAGAAACAACGTAGACGCCATCTCGGGTTAGTCCGGTCAACAGCAAGTTCTGTGGATCGACTTCTCTGATGTACCACAGGCAAGTGACCAGCAATCCTTCACCCATGCGACTAGCTAAATCGGCAAGTGTGCCATCTCCACTGGAATCAACTAAAGATATGTTGTCTGTTAGTGGAGTGAACGGAAGTTTAGCTTCGAGCGCTGCATGCCTGCTGCTACCCAAGGCAGTAAGTATTCCATCCGAAATGATTTCAGAACGCCCGATCTCTAAGCCAGTATCGAAGGCACTACCTAAGGCTGATGATCCCAAGTTAACTACGTGATCAAAAGTCTCTATACCTTTCAAGCGCGGATCCGTTGCCAGGGTTAACTTGCGATCAGAAAGTTTCTCACCAACTCTAGTTCCACCCTTTATATTGGAGAACGCGCTTCTACCTTCAGCAGCATCTCTGGCAGCCGAGCTCCACAGCATGTAAATCAAAAGATCGGAAACTGCGCTAGGGGAGAGAGTTACTCGGTGACGACCGGGCGCGGTGTCTATTTGGTTCAATTGAATGTCTAGCTTGCTTGAAACGTCTAAAAGATGTTTTTGAACGACTACGTCCTTTAGTGAAGTTCCGCCTTGACCAGACCACGCGGACCGCTTGCGGTCAGAGCTTTTCGCACAAAGTTCAAATCGACTAGTTCGCTCGGAGTAGCGCATGCGAGTGCCGCTTGATGTGCCTACGTAAGTTGTGTCTAGCGACTGTTCCGCATAGCCAAAAAATTCTTGTGCTCGATTCGAGAAAACTTCTGAAAGTCCTGCAGAGATGTGCGAGATTTCAGAGACATCCAAGTCAAGCGCTGGTTCGGAAAAGTTTGTATCGATAGGTCCTCGGACAAGTTCCATCGCGTCAGGGGCCGGGCCTGCTGAAAGTGCAGATGCCTTACTTGCGTTGACTAACGCCGCTACATCTTCGCGACTTCGGATCTGTCCACTGGACATTCCAGTAGCAACTCCGCCAGTAACCGATACAAATGCTGAGATCGAGAGAGTCTGGTCAATTGAATCGCCATTTGTTGTCAGAGTGGAATTGGCCCAGCGCAAGTTATTGGTTGCGCTATTTCCTCCAATAACCACACCTCCGTCTTTGCCAAGCAACTCGAGTGCAACTTCGACAGCATCTGGTAACGAAATCTCACTCACTTGGCACTCTCATCCCTGGTGTTAAGAACGTTTACTTTGCTAAAGGTCGCACTTGGGCAACCGTGACTAACTGGTGCAACTTGGCCAGGTTGACCCTTGCCGCAATTGAGTGCACCGCCGAGTAGGTAAGTGTTCTTCCCGCCAAGTTGTCGCATGGAAGCCCAAAAATCAGGAGTCTTTGATTGATAAGCAACATCCTTAAGTTGACCAACGATTTCACCATTCTTGATTTCATGGAAACGTTGTCCGGTGAACTGAAAATTGAATCTCTGCATGTCAATTGACCAGGATTTATCACCGACAATGAAGATCCCAGACTCAACATTCGAGATCAAGTCTTTAGTAGTGAGGTTTTCACTACCTGGTTGCAGTGAGACATTTGGCATTCGTTGAATTGGTGAATGAATGGCAGAGTCAGCAAAGGCACACCCATTGGATCGATCCATTCCAATTTTGCTAGCTATCGATCTGTCAGTTTGATACCCAACTAGGATTCCATCCTTAATAAGATCCCATTGTTGAGATGCCACACCCTCGTCGTCATATCCAACTGTTGAGAGACCATGAGCGGAATTTCGATCACCGGTTACGTTCATAATCGGGGAGCCATACTTGAAGTTGCCCAACTTATCGATAGTGGCAAATGATGTGCCCGCGTAGTTCGCCTCATAACCCAGTGCCCGGTCCAATTCGGTTGCATGTCCAATTGATTCGTGAATTGTCAGCCAAAGATTAGTTGGATCAATCACTAGATCCCAGGCACCTGGCTTAACAGAGGGAGACTTCACTTTCTCATCTAGATACTCTGGGATTCGCTCGATCTCGGTTTCCCAATCCCAGCCGGTTCCAGTCAAATACTCCCAGCCTCGACCAGCTGGCGGCGCGCAAGTTCGCATGTCTTCAAAGCCCGAGTCGCTTACATGAATCGCCGTTAAGGCTGCAGAGATCCGATCGCGCTGCTGAAAGATTTCATTTCCAACTAGATCTGCATAGAAAGTTTCGTCACGCCCCATTCCAATGTTGCTTTCAATGTGACTAACAATTGAAGAGGTGGAAATCTTGCGATTCCAATTCTGCAGAAACTCAATAATCTCTGAATCAGACTTACCGAATGCGTCAATCTCAATTGGTAAACTCCAAGACTTCTTCCCATGTACTGGTTCATCAGCCAAGATAACTTCATCAGCTGCAACTTGTGCGCTGATTTTGGCCACTGCGATTGCACGAACTGCGGTGTCCGCGGCCCCCTGGAGCGTTAATTCGGTAGTGGCGGCAAATCCCCAGGCTCCGGAATGTACTACGCGGACACTGAGTGCAACGTTTGATTCTGACCCGATGTTTTCAACATCTCCATCGCGCAATGAAACCCCACGCATATCGTGTTTTGCTAGGCGGAACTGTGCAACGGTCGCACCATTCTTGGTGGCAGCTTCAAGTGCAGCCGATGCCAACAACTCAGGAGCAGGTGTGTTCGGAATTTGTATCATTTCAGGAGTCTTTCTAGGTTCCTCAACCCTAGCCATAGAACCTAAAGTCACGCGGTAGCCTTAAGTCATGTCAAGAGTTGTGTTGGTAACTGGTGGAAATCGTGGCATTGGCCTTTCAATCGCCCGTAAATTCGAAGCACTTGGAGACATTGTTGTCGTCACAAGCCGCAGCGGTGAGCCAATTAGTGGACTCCATGTAGTTCAGTGCGATGTAACAAGCACCGAAAGCGTTGATGCTGCCTTCACGAGCGTAGAAGAAAAATTTGGCCCGGTTGAGGTAGCAATTGCTAACGCGGGCATCACCAAAGACAAATTACTTGTGCGAATGGCCGACGAAGACATTGACGATGTTCTGAACACCAACCTATTCGGAGCCATCCGAGTTGCAAGACGTGCTACTAGATCAATGACTCAGGCCCGTAGTGGTCGAATAATTTTTGTCTCGAGCGTTGTCGCGCTTATGGGCTCTGCCGGCCAAGTTAATTACGCTGCTTCAAAGTCTGGTCTGGTTGGAGCAGCTCGCTCACTGGCGCGAGAGATTGGATCCCGCGGTGTCACGATCAACGTGATTGCGCCCGGATTTATCGATACCGACATGACGGCTGAATTGTCCGAAGATAGAAAAACACAGATTGTTAGCAACATCCCACTGGCACGTTACGGAGCCTCATCAGAAGTCGCAGATGTGGTTGCATTTCTTGCATCGCAGGAAGCTGCCTACATAACTGGCGCTGTCATTCCTGTTGACGGCGGCTTAGGTATGGGACACTAAAGCACTATGGGAATTCTTGAGGGCAAGAACTTACTTATCACCGGCGTGCTTACCGACTCATCCATTGCGTTTCATGTGGCCCGATTGGCACAAGAGCAAGGCGCCAATGTTGTCCTAACCTCATTTGGTAGAGCGGCGGGACTTACTAAGCGGATCGCCGGTCGGCTACCTAACGAAGCACCTATTGTGCAGCTCGATGTGACAAACAAGGAAGACCTTGAGAATTTAGCCGCTGCAGTTTCAGAACATGTGCCTTACCTGGATGGCGTCCTTCACTCAATTGCGTTTGCACCTGAAGCTGCACTGGGTGGCAACTTCCTGAATACCGAATGGGATGACGTAAAGGTAGCGCTTGAAATTTCTGCATTCTCGCTTAAATCCCTTGGCATGGCGACTCTGCCTCTAATGCAGGAGCGCGGTGGACAGTTACTTGGTCTGGATTTTGATGCGACCGTGACATGGCCGTTTTATGACTGGATGGGCGTTTCAAAAGCTGCACTTGAATCAACCTGTCGCTATTTAGCCAGAGATCTAGGTCCAAAGAATGTTCGCGTGAACTTAATTGCAGCTGGTCCCCTTTACACAACTGCGGCGAAAGGCATTCCAGGCTTCGATGAGTTTGGTCCAATGTGGCAGCGTCGAGCACCGATCGGCTGGGACACTTCGGACCCAGTTCCAACAGCCAAAGCCTGCATCGCCATGTTTTCAGATTGGTTCCCAGCAACGACTGGTGAGATCATTCACGTAGATGGCGGCGTCCACAGCCAAGGTGGACCCTAAGTCTCTATTCAGAAGACGATCTATCGGCTAGTTCAACCTCAGCGCGGCTTATTCCCATAACGTAAAGAATTGTGTCTAAGTATGGAGACGTCAGGGCGGAGTCTGCTCGATCCCTTACATATGGCTTGGCATTAAAGGCAATGCCAAGTGCTGCCGCATTAAGCATATCCAGATCATTGGCACCATCCCCAACGGCGATTGTCCTACTCATTGGAACATCAAACTTTCTTGCAAAATCCATCAGTGCCTGAGCCTTACCCTGACGATCAACAATTGGACCAGTCAATCTTCCAGTGAGCAGGCCGTTTTCAACTTCGAGATTATTCGCACACACGTTAGTTACGCCGAGTTCGTTTGCCAGTGGCGTTACAACTTCTGAGAATCCGCCGCTGACGAGAGCTACGTGAAATCCAAGTCGACTTAGCGTCCGACACAATGTTGCAGCTCCTGGTGTGAATTCAATCTTCGATCTAACTTCAGTCAGCGCTGCAACTGGTAGTCCAGCCAAAAGGGCGACTCGTTGCGTAAGTGATTGCGCAAAGTCCAACTCACCATTCATAGCGCGGTGAGTGATTTCGGAAACTTGATCTTCCACACCAGCAATGTAAGCTAAAACGTCTATTACCTCTTGTTTGATTAAGGTTGAGTCAACGTCTAAAACAACCAGCTGCACACCACGTCGATCCAATGTCGCTTGTTGGACAGCGATGTCAATTGAATTTCTCCGCGCCACGTCCGCTAACGCAGAGCGTAAATCACTCTGAGCCACGCCTGAGACATGAAACTCAATCGCAGTCACTGGATACTCCGCAACTTGGCGTATACGATCGATGTTTGCTCCATGTTGTGCGATGTTTCCAGTAATTG
>JBIKSW010000157.1:0-3095 GCA_044348415.1 Candidatus Nanopelagicales bacterium | reverse complement strand
TTCGCGAAACTCCCAGACCGCACTCATTGATTCCATCCAAAATCTGGATAACCACGTTCGATCGCTGAAACTTCATCCAGTGCATCATGTATCTCAAGGGGCAACTGGGCGTTCACTGCATTAAGAACAACACGAAGCTGAGCTGCGGTCCTGGCACCAACGACAGCACTTGAAACTTGCGGCCTCGCACTGATCCAAGCGAGCGCAACATCAATTGGCGATAAACCAAGGCCTTCAGCCGCGGTGCAGGTCGCATCAACAATCGCGCGGGACCGCTCATTCAAGTAAGGGGTAATGAAAGCAGCAAAGTGTGATGTTGCAGCACGTGAATCAGCTGGTGTGCCATGACGATACTTACCAGTTAACACGCCACGACCTAGGGGAGACCACGCCATGATCCCAACACCGAGATCCTGTGCCGCCGGTACTACTTCTCGCTCGATGCCACGCTGTAAAAGTGAATACTCCATCTGGGCACTGACGACTGGATAGTTGGAACCAAGTGCAGCACTCGTCAATTGCCAGCCTGAATAGTTTGAAATGCCTAGGTAGCGAACTTTGCCAGAATCAATTGCATGCTCAGCTGCACTTAAAGTTTCGTCAATAGGCGTGTATGGATCCCAAGCGTGGATGTGCCAGACATCAATGTGAGTTCTACGAAGCCTACGAAGTGATGCATCCAGCGCACTTAGCAAATGA
Organism: Candidatus Nanopelagicales bacterium; assembly: GCA_044348415.1. Taxonomy (GTDB): domain Bacteria; phylum Actinomycetota; class Actinomycetes; order S36-B12; family UBA5976; genus UBA5976. Next base: position 2,396 of record JBIKSW010000157.1, on the reverse strand, counting down.
CTTCTGCTCGCATCCCGACGACGGTTTGTTCGAACACTGCCTGCCTTACTTGAGATAAGAAAATCGGGGCGTTCTCTGCAGAACTCACCGACTATCTCTTCGGAAACACCATCGCTATAGACATCAGCAGTGTCAATAAAGCGACCACCTGCCTCGTAATACAAGTTGAACTGGTCACGAGCTTCATGGATGTCAGTATCTCGACCCCAGGTCATGGTGCCTAGGGAATACTGCGACACAAGGAGGCCGCTGTTACCCAAAGACCTTAGTTCCATAGGTTCACGCTAGCGTTTGATTAACGGTTTAGTTTTCAAGACCCGTGTGTGTCTGTGATTTTGTTCTAGGAGATTGAGTGAACGAGCAACTGTCGTGGCTCCAAGCAATCGTTCTGGGCATATCGCAGGGACTTACCGAGTTTCTTCCAATCTCATCGACGGCGCACACATTAGTTGTTTCTAGGTTGTTGGGTTGGCCAGATCCAGGTGCTGCCTTCACGGCCGTGACTCAAGTTGGCACTGAACTTGCAGTTGTTATCTACTTTCGAAACGACATCGCTCGGATCTTGAAGGCTTGGTTTTCAAGTCTGACGAAGGCTGATCAGAGATCAAATCCTGATGCCAAAATGGGATGGTACGTAATTATTGGAACGATTCCAATTGGTGTTGCTGGACTAGCTTTTAAGTCTTCAATTGAAACTACCGCGCGAAACTTGTGGTTGGTCGCAGCATCTTTGATCTTCATGGGCGTTCTGCTTGGCTTAGCTGATCGGTATGCAAAGCACACCAAGAGTGAAGCTGACCTCAACACCAAGAATGCAATTTTGTTTGGCCTTGGTCAGGCCCTGGCACTCATCCCTGGAGTGTCACGAAGTGGCGCGACTATTACGGCAGGTCTAGCAATGGGGTACAAGCGAGACGTGGCTGCTCGCTATTCATTTCTGCTCGCAATTCCAGCGGTGTTTGCCTCGGCAGCATTAACAGCAGGTGACATAGCCTCTGACGACTTTGTTAATTGGCCGGCAACGATTGTTGCAACTATTGTCGCCTTTGTAGTCGGATTCATGGTGATTGCTGGCTTGATGAAGTATTTGCAAACACGTACATTCATGCCATTTGTTGTTTACCGCATCGTGCTGGGTTCAGTATTAATTGTTTTGCTCGCTACGGGCGTACTTTCAGCCACCTAAATAGTGGGTTTTCCCCAATAGTGTTGACCCATGGGAACTTTGCTGCTGATCAGACATGGTCGAACAGATGCCAATGCCAATGGTATTTTGGCCGGGCGAACCCCTGGTGTTGTGCTCGATGAAGTAGGCATATCTGCTACGAAAGATCTTGCAAACAGATTAGAAGCCGTGAAGATCGCTCAAGTGGTATCCAGTCCGTTGGAACGAACACTTGAGACAGCCGCAATCCTGTTTGGCAAGAACTTTGAGGTCCAAACTGAAGACCGATTACTGGAATGTGATTACGGCGACTGGCAGGGCGCAAAGCTGAGTGAGTTATCCGTTCATGAGTTGTGGCCTATTGTGCAGCAGCGACCAGACGAAATGATTTTTCCAAATGGAGAGTCGATGAATGACATGTCAGGGCGTGCATGTCAGGCTGCTAGAGAGTGGGACGCCAAGTTAACTGCTGAACACGGTGACAAGGTTGTCTGGGCGGCAGTGAGCCACGGTGACATCATCAAAGCAATCTGTGCAGATGCGATGGGATTACCTTTGCGAAAGTTTCAATCACTTTTAATCGAACCAGCATCCGTGAGCGTGATTCACTATTCTGAATCGGGTTCGGCCGTCTCTAAATTGAATGACACTGGTAGCAATTGGCTAACCAAGTTGAACTCTGATGCAGTAAAGACTCCAACTCTCGGTGGCGAAAGCGGAAAGGAATAGTCATGGCGCGCATAGTCCACACCTTTGATAACCCGCAACGCTTCGTGACTGGCACCGTCGGAGTTCCGGGGGAGAGAACCTTTTTCTTACAAGCCAGAACCGATCAACGAATTGTTAGTGTTTCACTTGAGAAACAACAGGTAGCTTTGCTTGCCGACCGTCTGACCGAGTTGCTTGATCAGGTTGCGCGAGCCGAAGGAATCGATGTCTCTTACTTAGGCCCAGCCGACCTTGAGCCGCTAGATAATCCAATTCAAGAAGAGTTTCGAGTTGGAACTTTAGCTTTAGGTTGGAACACCGATAGCCAACAAGTTGTTATTGAAGCGCACGCAGCATCTGAGAACTTTGAAGATGTGCCAGATCTTGAAGAAGATTCTGACTATGGCCCTGATGTATTGCGAGTGCGATTAACTGGACCGGTTGCGACGGCATTCTGCTCCAGAGCTGTGGCCGTAGTTTCTGCAGGTCGACCGCCGTGTCCACTGTGCACTGAGCCATTAGA
>JBIKSW010000156.1:0-3098 GCA_044348415.1 Candidatus Nanopelagicales bacterium | reverse complement strand
TGGCACGTAAGTTTGCCGATCGAGGTGAACCGCTTGATGATTTAATCCAGGTAGGCACCATTGGATTAATTAAGGCAATCGACCGATTCGAAATTTCTAAAGGATTTGAATTCTCAACTTTTGCCACACCAACGATTGTTGGCGAAATCAAGCGGCACTTCCGGGATAAGACTTGGGCCGTAAGGGTGCCTCGCAGACTTCAAGAACTTGGGGCATCGGTAACCAAGGCGACCAGTGAGTTAACGCACAAACTAGATCGTTCACCAACGCCGAAAGAAATTGCAAAACATTTAGGTATCACTGTTGATGAAGTTGCTGAAGCTCTGGAATCAAATGCTGCGTATTCAACAGTCAGCTTAGATGTAACTTCTGATACTTCAACAAGTATTGGGGACACATTCGGGGCACTAGATGAGGCACTCGAAGGGGTTGAGTACCGAGAATCACTAAAGCCGCTCCTTGCCCAATTAGATGATCGCGAAAAAAGAATTTTGCAAATGCGATTTTTTGACAACTTAAGTCAAAGTCAAATTGCAGCTGAATTGGGAATCTCGCAAATGCATGTTTCCCGAATACTGAACAAAGTACTAAGTCACCTTAGAGAGGGACTAGTTAGTTAATGCATCTTCCTGTGGTGTTCTAAGTAGCGCCACAAATCCGGCCACGCCAACTGCAGTCACAACAACTCCAATGACTTTGTAAACCATTGCAGTACCGCTAAAGAGTGTGTACCCCGCAACTACGACAAACATTTGCAGTAAAAAGTAAGGCGTGCGTGCCCAGTTCTGCTGCTTTGAAATTCCTCGGGTACAGGCTGCAAGTGAAGCTGCAAAGATTGAGTAAATTACAAACTGCGCTAAAGGTGAACCGGCGGTACTTTTGTCCAAGGTTCCCTTGATTACTATGGCTAAGCCATATAGAAAAATGGCTGCGGATTCAACTGTGCCAATCGCAATGGTTAACTTCTTCACTCATCTACCATATCGGATTCCATAAATTTCGCAGATAGAGTTGAGGTATGCGGGCTCTATTGGTTGCAAACACGTTTGCAACTTCCACTGATGACACAATCCAGGCTCGGGTAGTTGGAGAGCTGTCTAAGCATCTAGATGTAACTGTCATAAACACCTCGGCTCGCAATGACGCAATTGAGATAGCTAGCACTGCCCAACAGTCAGGGTACGAACTTGTAATAGGACTTGGCGGTGATGGCACTGTTAATGAGCTTGCAAATGGGCTTCTGCTGAATGGACCCAATCCGGCAGGGCCCTTACTTGCCGCAATACCTGGTGGAAATGGAAATGTCTTTGCCAGGAATATGGGACTTTCAGAAAACCCAATGGAAGCCACGACACAGATATTGAATGCGATAACTGAAAAGAATTTTCAAGAAATTGGCGTGGGACGAATTGCGACAAACAACATCTCTCGCTGGTTCCTATTTAATGCCGGCATCGGACTTGATGCTGCAGTGATTGCAGAGATGGAAACTAGAAGAGCAAGCGGGAAAACCGTTAGTGATTTTGCATATGCCAAGCTCGCGCTTCGGGAGCTATTTGCCCGAACCGATCGTAAACACGGATCACTGAGTTTGGTTTCTGATTCCGGTGAAATTCATCGAGATGCACATTTTGCGCTCATCGTAAATCTTGCTCCTTGGGCATACCTTGGTTCAAAGCCGCTTAACCCGCTGCCGTTAGCCAGCCACGAAACCGCGTTGGATGTCTATGCACCAACTGCGCTTTCAGTTTCAACTGTATTTAGGCTCGCTAGTCGTGCTGTAGCTGGCAAATCTGCAGAGAATCAACGTGATGTGATTGCGTTAATCGATCAAAAGCAGGTTCATATCCAAGCGGAAAGTCCACTTTGGATTCAGGTTGATGGTGATGTGATAACTCAGTCCACGGAACTTACTGCCACGCACTTTCCAAGCGCGCTTCGAGTCTTAGCCAATTAGGCAAGACAAAGTGTCGATTTTGTACCTTTTCTAAGCCACCAAGACTTGAGCGAATACACCCAGAACAGAAAATCCTGATTTTATTGGCCAAAACCCTTGTGAAAACAGTCACGAGGTGAGAAACTGGAAGCTGCAGATTGGATCCAAGGGAAACCTCAGAGCCGAAAATCGCAAATTGACCGTTTATCCGTAACTACATGTTGGAGGATCGCGTGGACTGGCGCCATGAGGCAGCCTGCCGTGACGAAGATCCAGAACTCTTCTTCCCCATTGGCAATACAGGCCCTGCAATTTTACAGATCGAGGAAGCGAAGGCAGTCTGCCGTCGCTGTAAGGTCATTGAACCTTGCCTGAAATGGGCCCTCGAAACTGGTCAGGATTCTGGCGTTTGGGGCGGAACTAGCGAAGATGAGCGTCGCGCAATCAAGCGTCGCGCCCAGCGAGCTCGTGCTCGTGGCCTAGAGCCAACACCTCATGTGTTTGAAACAGACTTACCAAGTCCTTCAATTTAGCAACCAATCTTTGGCTAGCCACTAACTCTTCGCAATCAAGCATGGGTTAGCGTTGAGGTATGTCAGACGTGCGTGCAGATATGGTCGCGAATGTGATGGAAATTTATGTCACTGAAGGCGCCACCCTAAATGTGGGCGACACCATTGTCCTGCTTGAATCCATGAAAATGGAGATTCCGGTAATTGCAGAGGAATCTGGGACCGTATCAAGAGTTGCCGTAAGCGTTGGCGATGTTGTCCAAGAAGGCGACTTAATAGTCTCAATTTCGTAATTACGAACGGTTGACTCCAGGCATAAAAAAAGTCTGGCGAACCAGACTTTTTTTGACAAATAGGCTTAAGCGTTTGGACGACGGCCGTGGTTTGCCTTGTTCTTCTTACGATCACGCTTTTTGCGGCCGCGCTTGCTCATGGGGTGCTCCTTGCGATTTAGCTTAGGTATACAGAATACGGGGTAACCGTTACTGGAGGAAATCTGCTCCCAAATCAGGTCGATTCCAAGCGGTTGGGGTTAGAACAAGGTCTGATTTGTCATTAATTCAGCGTTATTGTTTTTGACGTTTCCAACGGCTGAAGAAACTTCCCACGCTTGTAATGCCACTTCAGGGGCAGAACCTAAAACATCCTCC
>JBIKSW010000155.1:0-3099 GCA_044348415.1 Candidatus Nanopelagicales bacterium | reverse complement strand
TACTCAGGATGAGTTAGTTGACGTTTGTTGTTGAACACCGATACTTGGCCGGCAAATAATCCTTGTCTGCCAGCGACTAAATCTTTCTCTCGCCAATGTTGATTAAAGAACATCAAAGTTAAAGAACCTGAGCCATCGCTAATGACCACTTCTTGGCGCGTGCCTCCCTTTGCATTTTTCAGATTCTTAAAACTTTTAACCTGTGCTTGGACGGTTACATGATCGCCAATTTCTAGGTTTCCAAGGTCAGTTAAGGCACCACGCTGTTCGTATCTGCGTGGATAGTGCCGAAGCAAATCTTCAACCAGTTCTATTTCAAATTCAGACTTTAAGAGCGCGGCGGTCTTTGCACCAACAACTTCGATAACTTGAGTGCTTAGATCTGCCATGGAATTAGTTACCAAGCTCGGAAATTCGAATGTTTGTAATTTCTACTTTGTCTTCAAAACTTTCAATGACTAAGTGTGGTTCGTCGGTGTGAATATGAAAGTTGAAGTTCGGCTCAACTCCAGAAATAGAAACTGACTCACCCAAACTGCTGATTCCAGTTTCAATTTCAGATTTAAAACTCTCTGAACACACGACTGAAAACATCAATTCAAACATTGGCCCGGAATAACTGGTGGCAACAAGTTTGCGAGCAGCAACTTCTAATGGACTAACGGTCAATCCAAAAGTGAGCGCGAAGCTGTCGTGAAAGTAAGAAATAACCAATGCGCCAGCATCCACCACTTCGGCTGCCTTTAGTTCTGGCAAAAGATTTTGGGTTTCAATTACAGCGGCGCGAACTGCACTCTGGATTTCCTCGTAATAACTTTTGAAATCAGGTTGCGCTTGAATTCGCGCGGCGGCATCGGCCACAGTCAGCATGGTGCCTTCGGCTGGAGTAAGTACTGACTGTCTAGCAACCGTGGCTGCTTGCTGAAGTGCCCGTTGCCATTCTTTTGGAGAGCAGTTCGCCGCTGGCGTTAACCCTTGGGCTAGTCCTTGCAAATACTGAGCCAGAATCACACCGGAATTTCCCATTGCGGATTTGGAGGCTCCCGCTGCAATTGCTAGAACCAATTCACTCAAGTCCTCAGATTTTCCAGGACTGCTGGAAAGCCCAGCCTTTAGGGTCTGTAGAGAGTTTGATCCGGTATCGGAATCTGGCACTGGGTAAACGTTTAAATCATTGAGTAACTGCTCGTTTTGAACCAATAGGTCCTGGAATTGAGCCATTGCAGCATGAAAAATATCAGCGTTAATTACCGCATTTCCAGTGATTGCCACGCCCCTAGGTTACCTGTGTCCAAGGATTCTGGATGAGTCGCAAGCCCGCAGTTATAGGCTTTAACTGAGCCCAAATTGGAATTTCTGAGCATTCGCAGGTAGTCTGGCAAGGCTTAACCAAGCAACCCTTCAATCTTCAAGGAGTCAAAATGGCTGCTGTATGTGACGTCTGTGGCAAAGGCCCAGGCTTTGGCCACGCCATTTCCCACTCACACCGTCGTACCAAGCGTCGTTTCAACCCAAACATTCAGACCGTGCACGCAGTTGTTAACAACTCACCAAAGCGTCTAAATGTTTGCACTTCATGCATCAAGGCTGGAAAAGTTTCCCGCGTCTGATAGCTAACTAAACTTTTAAATCCCCTCGATCTAATCGGGGGGATTTTTAGTTGCTTGAAAAGTGATCCCAGCCTTTACCGGAATAGATCTCACCATCGACAGTGACTGCTGGTTCCCCTGCTTCAACTGATCCAATAATGATCCAGCCTGATGGAACGTCAAGGGCAGTTTTGAAGGTTGCAGCGAATGCGTGATCTTCGCCGCCGGTCAAAATCCATTCCAGAGCGTCTCCATTAAATGCTGAAGCTGCGGCTGCTAAAGGTTCAGGGATTTCAAATTCAGAAGTCTTTATGTTGATTGAGACACCAGAGGCTTTAGCAATGTGGCTCAAGTCAGAAACCAAGCCATCGCTGATATCGATCATTGAAGTTGCATGAGTCGCTAGTCGAACCAACTCATAAGGCGGCTCTGGCACTCGATGTGCGCCGACTAAAACTCGTGGCGATCGGAATCCACGGGAAAGCATTAACAATCCCGCTTGGGCAAAGCCAAGACGTCCAGCTAGAGCTAAGACGTCACCAGATTTTGCACCAGAGCGCAGAATTGCACTTCGCTCCCCTAGCTCACCAAGTGCAGTTACGCTGATTGCAATTGAGTCGCCACGAACTATGTCGCCACCAACTACAGTCACGCCAACAATTGCGGCTTCTTCGCTTAAACCATCAGCCAAACCCATTACCCAAGAAACTGGAGTATCGGCAGGAAGCGCGAGTCCAACTAACAATGCAGTTGGTGTTGCGCCCATTGCATAGATGTCTGCCAAGTTTTGCGCTGCTGCTTTGCGACCAACATCTTTTGCTTCAGACCAATCAAGACGAAAGTGCACACCTTGGGTCAACATATCTAGACAAGCAACGACGTTTCCACCTTTGGCCGAAACAACTGCAGAGTCATCGCCAATACCAACTGGAACATTTTCAGTTGACGATTTGGCTAACCGAGCGGCGATTGCATCAATGAGTGCAAACTCACCTAATTCACCTACGGTTTGCTCACCGAATGATTGCTCAGCCATGTGTTACACGTTAGCGCGATTAGCGCAGACCGACACCACGGCGAAGTGCATCTTGAACTAAGGCATCTACTAGTGCTGGGTAATCAAGTCCAGTTTCCGCCCACATTCGTGGGTACATAGAAATCGGAGTAAATCCAGGCATGGTGTTTATTTCGTTAATGACTACATCGTTACCTGTTACAAACATGTCCACCCGAGCTAACCCCTCGCCGTCCATTGCCAAGAAAGCCTTGATTGCAAGTTCGCGCAGTTTTTCATGTAGGGCTGGATCTAAGTCCGCAGGCACTGAAAGTTCTACCGAGTCATCTACGTACTTGGCTTCAAAGTCATAGAACTCATGACCTTCGCGCACAATGATCTCGGCACAAACACTTGCCTTAGGTCCAGAGCTAGTTCCAAGGACGCCACATTCAATTTCTCGGGCGTTTTCGATACTGGCTTCGGCAATGATTTTTGGATCATGGATTCGGGCAG
>JBIKSW010000154.1:0-3120 GCA_044348415.1 Candidatus Nanopelagicales bacterium | reverse complement strand
GACGATGTACTTTCGGAAGACAAGTTAGTGCCAGAAGGTATTGAAGGACAGGTTCCTTACCGCGGCAACTTGGCAGGCGTAGCTCATCAATTGATTGGTGGATTGCGCGCATCCATGGGTTATGCGGGAGCGGCAACGGTTGCAGACTTAAAGGCAAATGGTCGCTTGATTCGCATCACTGCTGCAGGTTTAAAAGAGAGTCATCCGCACGACGTCCAGCTAACGGTAGAAGCACCTAACTACCACGTTCGATAGGGGAGAAAAATGTCAGACGTGGAAATCGGTCGAAGCAAGCGAGCTCGCGCAGCTTATTCATTCGATGATGTTTCGTTAGTACCAAGCCGTCGCACTCGCGATGATGCACTAGTTTCACTTGACTGGAAAATTGACGCATATTCTTTCAACCACCCAATAATTGCTGCACCTATGGATTCAGTGGTCTCACCTGCGTCTGCAGAAACATTTGCTGCAAACGGTGGCCTAGCGATTCTTAACTTAGAAGGCGTTTGGACTCGGTACGAAGATCCAACTGGAGTTCTCAATGACATTGCAGCCATGGACACCAAGGGTGCTACTGCAAAGCTGCAGGAGATTTACGCCCAACCAATTAAGCCAGAGTTGATTGCCGCGCGAATTCAACAAATGCGAGCAACTGGAATTACCGTCGCCGGCGCCTTGAGCCCACAACGCACTGCGCAGTTTGCCAAGCAAGTTGTGGACGCAGGCGTAGACATCTTTGTAATTCGCGGCACAACCGTAAGTGCTGAACATGTAAGTAATGGCGGCGAAGCGTTAAACCTAAAGGAATTCATTTACAAACTAGATGTACCTGTGATCGTTGGTGGATGCGCTACTTACACAGCAGCACTTCACTTAATGCGTACCGGTGCCGCAGGCGTACTTGTTGGATTTGGCGGCGGCGCTGCACACACAACACTTGATGTACTTGGCGTACGAGTACCAATGGCAAGCGCAGTTGCAGATGTTGCTGCAGCTCGACGCGATTACCTTGACGAATCAGGTGGCCGCTACGTATCTGTTATTGCTGATGGCTCTATGGGTCGGAGCGGAGATGTTTCGAAAGCCATCGCATTAGGTGCGGATGCAGTTGTTGTTGGTTCAACATTTGCTAGAGCTTCTGATGCACCTGGTCGCGGCAAGCACTGGGGAATTGAAGCAACACATTTAGAACTTCCGCGCGGTGAACTTGTTGATCTTGGAACCACTGGAACTTTAAGTGAAATCATTTCAGGTCCATCTCATACAGCCGATGGAACTATGAATATGGTTGGCGCCCTTCGTCGTGCCATGGCTACCTGTGGCTATTCAGATCTGAAGGAATTCCAGCGCTGCGAAGTTGTTGTCACACCTAACTAGTTCTGGCGCAGTTAAGGTGCCAATCTATTCAAGGCTGAGTTACCAATAGGCTAAGGATGTGACTGACGCCCGCCCGGTACTCGTAGTTGATTTCGGTGCGCAGTATGCCCAGTTAATCGCTCGAAGAGTTCGGGAAGCGCGAATCTATTCTGAAGTAGTTCCCAGCACCATGTCCGCCAAAGAAATGTTGGCGAAGAACCCGTTAGCAATCGTGCTTTCTGGTGGACCTTCCAGCGTTTATGCCGAAGGGGCACCGCAAGTAGATGCAGCGTTATTCGATGCAAACCTTCCGGTTTTTGGAATCTGTTACGGTTTCCAAGCCATGGCAGCCACTCTTGGTGGCACAGTTGCTCAAACTGGCTTATCAGAATTTGGCGCTACCGAGTTAACAGTAAATGCCGGTAGCTGTTTATTTGAAGGTCTACCGCAAGTTCAAAATGTTTGGATGAGTCACGGGGATTCCGTTCAAGAAGCACCTGCTGGATTTACGGTCACAGCATCTAGTGCTGGAGCCGCAGTGGCAGCCTTTGAAGATCTATCTCGTGGTTTAGCAGGCGTGCAGTTCCATCCAGAAGTTATGCATTCTGAACATGGCCAAAAAGTTCTAGAGCATTTCTTATATGACATCGCCAAAATTGAACCAACATGGACACCTGCAAGCATTGTTGATGAGCAAGTTGCTCGCATCAAGGCACAGATCGGTGACTCGAAAGTTATTTGTGGTTTATCCGGTGGCGTAGATTCTGCAGTTGCTGCAGCACTGGTTCATAAAGCGGTTGGCGACAACTTAACTTGCGTGTTTGTTGATCATGGGTTGTTGCGAGCTGGAGAGCGGGAACAAGTTGAACGCGATTACGTTGCCGCAACCGGAATCAGGTTGGTTGTTGTTGATGCAGCAGACCGTTTCTTAAGTGAACTTGCTGACGTTACTGATCCAGAAACTAAGCGCAAGATAATTGGTCGAATCTTCATTCGAGTTTTTGAAGATGCGCAAAAGCAGTTAATTGCTGAAGCTGGAGAAGCCGGAGCGACAATTGATTTCCTAGTCCAAGGAACGCTCTATCCAGATGTTGTTGAAAGCGGTGGCGGAACCGGCGCTGCAACAATTAAGAGCCATCACAATGTTGGTGGCCTACCGGATGACATTGAATTCCAACTTTGCGAACCACTTCGGGAACTATTCAAAGATGAAGTGCGTGCAGTTGGTCGCGAACTAGGTCTACCCGATGCGATGGTTATGCGCCATCCATTCCCAGGACCTGGTCTTGGAATTCGAATTGTGGGAGCAGTTAGCAAAGATCGTCTCGATATTCTTCGGGCAGCAGATGCAATTGTTCGCGAAGAAACCACACTTGCTGGACTGGATTCTTCAATTTGGCAATTCCCAGTTGTGCTTTTGGCAGATGTGCGAAGCGTTGGAGTGCAAGGAGATGGCAGAACGTACGGCCATCCAGTCGTATTGCGCCCAGTTTCGAGCGAAGACGCCATGACGGCTGACTGGACTCGGTTGCCTTATGAAGTATTGGCAAAAATTTCGAATCGCATTACAAACGAAGTTCGAGAAATTAATCGCGTAGTGTTGGATGTAACGTCAAAGCCTCCGGGCACTATCGAATGGGAATAAGGCGAAGCCGAAATTCCCAAGGGAGTAATCATGGACATCCTTTACAAAGTTCTTTTCGTACTTCACTTTGTTGGAATTGCAGCAATTGGTTATGGCTTCCTCAAAGAGCTTGCTAAGAA
>JBIKSW010000153.1:0-3126 GCA_044348415.1 Candidatus Nanopelagicales bacterium | reverse complement strand
CTAAAACTTCCAGGTGATGAACGATTGGATCCTCGCCACCTTGCGGTCCGACACTTTCGCGAAGTTGACCAATAACAAGTCGTTCAAAAGTTTCAGCTTGAACGCGAACCGCTTCCGGACCTAAATCAGCAAGCAGCTTTGAAGAACGAGCAAACAAGAAATCGCCGCTAAGAATTGCGACGGTATTTCCCCATCGGCTATTTGCAGATTCAGCACCACGGCGGACTTCTGCTTCATCCATAACGTCATCGTGATACAGCGTTGCTAGATGCGTAAGTTCCACTACGACAGCAGAAGGGACAACGCCTTCTGACTTTGGGTCACCAAAATGTGAAGCTAGTAGGACAAGTAGCGGGCGGAATCTTTTGCCACCAGCTTCAACTAAATGGCGTGCGGTGATATCAGCAAGTTCGTAATCGCTTCTGATTTCTTCCCGAAGGCGATCTTCAATTGCGGCAAGACCGACAAACAACTCTTCTTCGAGTGCTGACAGTTCTTCTGGAAATAACACGCTCACGTCTTAATCCTTGCATTATGTAAGGAAAGTTGCGACTTGAGCCTTATCGGAGGAACAATCCTGCGTTGATTACCAAATCCAGCACTGGCTGAGGGGCGATTCCCAATAAGACCGTGAAGGCGGCGCTGGTTCCGATAGCCACCGTTGTAAAGGCACTTGGAACTACAACGCTCGGACCATTAGCTGGTGGTTCAGTAAAGAACATCAAAACAATGACTCGGGCGTAGAAGAATGCGGCAACCGCACTTGCAATCACCGCAATAATCACTAGCGGAGTAGCGCCACCATCAATTGCAGCAGTAAAGACTGCAAACTTTCCGGTGAAACCACTTGTAAGTGGAATACCGGCTAAGGCCAATAGGAATAGCGCAAAGATGCAAGCCATCCAAGGTGATTTCTTGCCAAGACCAGCCCATTGCGACAAATGCGTAGCTTCTCCAGAGGCGTCACGCACTAAGCCAACGATTGCAAAAACTCCAACTGAAGTGAATCCGTACGCAAGTAAATAGAACAAAGTGCTAGATAGTCCTGCGGCACTAGTTGAAACAACACCAAGCAAAATAAATCCAGTGTGTGCAATGGAGGAGAATGCCAACATTCGTTTCATGTCAGTTTGGGTCACTGCTAGTAACGAACCAATCACCATGGAAAGTCCGGCGATTACCCACATCATTGGTCGCCAATCCCAACGCATGCCACCAAAGGCTACGTAGAAGACTCGCAGCAATGCTCCGAACGCTGCGACCTTAGTGGCCGCACTCATGAATGCAGTTAACGGTGTTGGTGACCCTTGGTAAACATCAGGAACCCACTGGTGGAATGGAACAGCACCAACTTTGAAGAGTAATCCAACTGCGACCATGGCAATACCAGGGATGATCAATCCATCCTGAGATGAATTCTCAACCGCAATAGCAACCGTGCTGAAGTTGATCGATGAAGTTGCAGCATAAATTAACGCGGCACCGAACAAGAAGAATGCACTAGAGAAGGCACCAAGGATGAAGTACTTTAGCGCTGCTTCTTGGCTTAGCAATCGTCGGCGACGCGCCATGCTTGCCATCAAGTAAAGCGGCAATGAGAAAACTTCTAGAGCAACGAACATTGTTAAGAAGTCATTTGAAACTGGGAACAGCAACATTCCACCAACAGAGAATAAGTACAGTGGCCAGATTTCAGTTTGGAGCCAACCTTGTGCCGTGAACTGTCGCTCATCTTCACTGCCAGGCAATGTGGATGAGCGTGATGCAAATGCATCACCCTGTGGATCAATTTGTCGCTCTGCAATTAAAAGTGCAGCTACGAATGAAACCAGCAAAATGATTCCTTGAATCACCATGCCCGGGCCATCGATTGCGATTGCGCCACTTGCAGCTAGCTGACGTAAGCCTTTTACTTGACCACCGTTGGAGGCTGGATCGCCAGCAAGTTCGGCAGTCGCATTGATTACTACGTAAGCAAATGCCAAAACGATGCTTGCCAAAACCAACATAAGTTGAATTGGGCGACGCAAGGTGCGTGGAATGAATGCCTCGACCAGGACAGATAGAACTCCAGATGCAAGCAAGATAATGATTGGAGCTAGAGCTTGATACTCAACAGAGACCTTCATGAGCCACTCCCTTCAATTACAACTGCTGCTTCTGGATCAGTTACACCTACATAAGTTTGAACTTGCTCAACTGCAGGATTAATCACATTCAAGGCAACTTGTGGAACGAAACCAAGTGCAATGATGATCGCCAAGATAGGTGCAATTGCAACTAGTTCTCGGCGAGAGATTTCAGTAACGGTTTCTTCAACTTCTTTACTTGGCACACCGGTCATCATTCGTTGGTACAGCCAAAGAATGTATACCGCGGCCAGCACAATTCCAAAGGTAGCGATAATCGCCGCTGTTGGATTTACGGCATAAGTTCCAGCTAGAACCAAGAACTCCGAAATAAAGCTGGACATACCTGGCAGAGCCAAACCAGAAAGACCTGAGATCAGGAATACCCCTGTAAGAATCGGGGCAACCTTTTGGACGCCACCGAAATCTGCAATTCGCTTTGAGCCTCGACGCGAAACCAGATAACCCATTACCAAGAACAACGCGCCCGTAGAGAATCCATGATTAACCATGTAGAACGATGAACCACTTAGTCCTTGTGAGGTCATCACAAAAATTCCTAGAACGATAAAGCCAAAGTGCGAAATGGAAGTGAAAGCAACCAGGCGCATCACATCTGTTTGGCCAATTGCTAGAAGTGCGCCATAGAAGATGCTGATTACCGCAAGCACAATAATTGCTGGCGCGTAAAACTTACTTGCCTCCGGGAAAATTGGTAGCAAGAAGTGCAGCATTCCGAAAGTGCCCACCTTGTCCAGTACACCAACCAGCAACGTCGAAGTGCCTGGTGTCGCTTCCGCAGTTGCGTCTGGCAACCAAGTGTGGAACGGAACCATTGGGGCCTTCACAGCGAATGCAAAGAAGAATCCTAGGAACAACATCTTTTGAGTTGCGGGATCCATGTTTAGTGTTGTGAGGGTTTCGAAGTCGAAAGTTCCTTGACCCAATTCCCGGCTCGAGACTACATAAAGTCCGATCAGCGCAGCCAGCATGAATA
>JBIKSW010000152.1:0-3135 GCA_044348415.1 Candidatus Nanopelagicales bacterium | reverse complement strand
CTGGTGACCCACGTCGTTGGCCGAATGAATTCTCTGCCGGTCACGTTCACTTCTTTGGTCCACATCTTTACCGCACAAGTTTCTGGTCAGAAACCCAAGAACAAGAAACTGAGCGTGCTTTAGCTCACTTGGCTGACGTTATTAAGTACGAAGGTCCAAACACAATCGGTGCATTGATCATCGAAACCGTCGTGGGCACTGCTGGCGTACTTGTTCCACCACCGGGCTACCTCGAGGGTGTTCGCAAACTTTGTACCGATAACGGAATCGTTTTGATTCTTGATGAAGTTATGGCTGGCTTTGGTCGCACTGGTGAATGGTTTGCATTCGATGCTTTTGATGTAAAGCCTGACTTGTTTGTATTCGCCAAGGGTTCGAATAGCGGTTACGTTCCAGTTGGTGGCGTTGTTATCAGTGATGAGATCGCAGCAACATTCGACAGCCAAGTTTTCCCAGGTGGATTGACTTACTCCGGACATCCATTGGCTGCTGCATCAATCGTGGCGACCATCGATGTCATGAAGGAAGAAAAGATTGTTGAAAATGCCAAGCACATTGGCGAAACAATTCTTGGTCCAGGACTAAAGGACTTAGCAGAGCGCCACAAGATCATCGGTGAAGCTCGCGGCAAGGGTGTCTTCTGGGCACTTGACCTTGTTAAGGATCGCGAGACTAAGGAAATGCTTGCACCATATGGTGGCACATCTCCTGCAATGGGCGAACTTGTTGCGTCAGCAAAGAAGCATGGCTTGATGCCATTCACTAACTTCAACCGTTGGCACATCGTTCCACCTTGCACTGTTTCTGAAACTGAAGCCAAGGAAGGTCTAGCAATTTTGGACGAAGTCTTTGCAGGCCTTGGTAAGCACTACGAAGGTAAGTAAGTCTTAAGAAAAATCCCGAACCTAGTGCGAATCTAGGTTCGGGATTTTTTTGTTGTGTGAATTAGCAATAGGCTTAGGAAAGTGTTAATCCTGGTTATTGGTCAAGGTGCACGAGAGCACGCCATAACCCACACCCTCCTACAAGATCCAAACGTAGAAGTAGTTTGCGCACCTGGAAATCCAGGGATTGCCCAGATCGCAAAGATCGCATCGGTCGACATCAATGACATTCCAGCAGTTGTGGAATTAGCGAGAAAACACAAACCAGATCTTGTAGTGATCGGCCCAGAGGCACCGTTAGTTGCAGGTGTCGCTGACGAACTTCGAGGCGCAGGCTTTGTGGTCTTTGGTCCAAGTAAAGCGGCTGCTGTTTTAGAAGGCAGTAAGGCATTTGCCAAAGAGATTATGCAAGCCGCCGGAGTTCCAACTGCAGATAGTAAGTATTGCCAAACTGTGTCAGAGGCCAGAGCAGCACTCGAACTATTTGGCGCACCTTATGTGGTTAAAGATGATGGCTTAGCAGCAGGCAAGGGTGTTGTAGTTACCGATGACTTCGACACCGCAATTGCACATGCCATGGCATGCATTGATAGTCGCGATGGTGGCGCAGTTGTCATTGAGGAATTCCTAGCTGGCCCAGAAGTTAGTTTGTTCGGAGTAAGCGATGGCACAACTGTTGTGCCACTAACTCCGGCACAAGATTTCAAACGTGTTGGCGATAACGACGAAGGTCCAAACACTGGTGGCATGGGTGCTTACTCACCGCTACCTTGGGCGCCAAAAGATTTCGTTGCTGACGTAACTAAAACGGTTTTGCAGCCGATGATTACTGAGATGAATCGTCGTGGCACACCATTTGTTGGATTGCTGTTCGCTGGCCTTGCGGTAACGAGTCGGGGAGTTCGAGTTATTGAATTCAACGCTCGATTTGGTGATCCTGAAACTCAAGTTGTTCTTGCTCGCCTTAACTCACCACTAAGTGAATTATTAATGGCAGCGGCCAGTGAAAAACTTTCTAGCCTGCCGGAACTTCAGTGGAAGCCAGAATCAGCAGTCACGGTTGTAATGGCAGCAAAGGGATATCCAGATTCACCAGTCTCTGGCGCTGCCATTTCTGGGATTGATCAAGCACAGGATCAAGGTTCCTTGGTTTATCACGCTGGCACAAAAATCAATGAGGCTGGCGAATTGCTAGTAAACGGTGGGCGAGTGCTGAGCGTTACCACCCTTGGCTCAGATTTAGCTGTGGCACGTACGCAGGCATACGCCGGAGTTGAGAGAATTAGATTCGACGGCGAACATCACCGCTCGGATATTGCGCTGAAGGCAGCGCTTGGTGAGATCAGATTGGGAGACCACAGTTGAGTAAGCCAATGATTCCGAACGTATTAGCAAGTCGTTATGCATCTAGCGGTATGGCGAATATTTGGTCAGCCGAAAACAAGATCGCAATTGAGCGACATCTATGGATTGCCGTTCTTAAAGCACAAAAAGATTTGGGTATAGATATCCCCCAAGAGGCGATTGCTGCATATGAAAAGGCTTTGCCGAACATCAATCTCAACAGTATTAATGAGCGGGAAAAGTTAACCCGTCATGATGTTAAGGCTCGCATCGAAGAATTCTGTGAGTTAGCGGGCTTTGAACACATCCATAAAGGTATGACCAGCCGAGATTTAACCGAGAATGTTGAGCAGCTTCAGATAGTTGAAGCTAGTTACTACATTCGAATTAAAGCGTTAGCTACTGCAGCTAAATTAGCTGAGCTTGCAGTTCGCTACTCCGATGTTGCACTAACCGGACGTAGTCACAATGTTGCCGCGCAAACTACAACGCTTGGTAAGCGCTTTGCCTCTGCTGCTGAAGAACTTTTGCATTCCATTGAACGCCTGGACGATTTGTTAAGTCGCTATCCACTGCGAGGCATAAAGGGTCCAGTTGGAACCTCACAAGACATGTTGGATCTTTTTGATGGAGATGCCAGCAAACTTGCTGAACTTGAATCCAGAATCGCGCAGCATCTTGGAATCAAGAATGTTTTAACAAGTGTGGGGCAGATTTATCCTCGTTCGCTTGATTACGAAGTACTCACTGCATTAGTTCAGCTTGCAAGTGCTCCAAGTTCGTTAGCAACCACGATCCGCTTGATGGCTGGACATGAACTAGTGACTGAAGGATTCAAAGAAGGCCAAGTTGGATCCAGTGCAATGCCGCACAAGATGAACACTCGTTCATGCGAACGCGTAAATGG
>JBIKSW010000151.1:0-3147 GCA_044348415.1 Candidatus Nanopelagicales bacterium | reverse complement strand
CTGCTGAAAAAGTTATCGCTGGTGATGAGCGCATTAATGAATTAAATGCGGAAGTTGAAGAAATGTCTTCACGAATTGCCGCACTGCAAGCACCAGTTGCAACCGATCTGCGATTAGTCATGGGTGCGATTCGCATGGCTGGTTCACTAGAACGAATGGGTGACCTTGCAGTTCACATTGCAAAGCAGGTTCGCCTGCGTTACCCAAACCCTTCCATTCCTGCTGAACTAAAAGATACCTTTGGAAAAATGGGTAAGGCAGCTAGCAAAATTGTTGAGCAAACTGGTCAAGTTATTGCATCTCGCGACACCTCGCTCGCGGATGAAATGAAAAAGTATGATGACACTCTTGATGATCTGCATCGCGAGTTGTTCACCGTTGTTCTCTCAGATGACTGGAAGCACGGAGTAGAAGCAGCGATTGACGTAACTTTGCTTTCTCGCTTCTACGAGCGCTTTGGTGACCATGCAGTTTCAGTTGCCCGTCGTGTAATTCACATTGTGACCGGCGAACCTTACGCTAAATAGGAATTTTCTTTCCAAGTATCAAAGTTCTACCCTTTTCGCTAAGTTAGTTAAGGGTTCTCATGGCAAATACATCGACAGATCTGCATCGCATTGCGATCCTGTCTGTCCACACTTCCCCACTCCATCAACCTGGTACCGGCGACTCTGGTGGCATGAATGTCTACATTGCTGAGACTGCTAAGCGAATCGCTGCCCGTGGAATTGAAGTGGAAATCTTTACCAGAGCCACATCTCTGTCAGAGCCTGAAGTAACCGAACTTGCACCCGGAGTTTTAGTTCGACACATTCCAGCTGGTCCTTTTGAGGGATTGCGCAAAGAAGATTTGCCAGCTCAACTTTGCGCGGTAACTGCTGGTGTATTGCGAGCCGAAGCTGCAAAGAATGAAGGCTTCTACGATTTAGTTCACAGTCACTATTGGCTTTCTGGGCAAGTGGGTTGGATTGCGCAAGAACGATGGGGTGTTCCGCTGGTTCACACCATGCACACTATGGCTCGAGTTAAGAATCTAACTTTGGCGCAAGGTGATGCACCTGAACCAGCGATACGCGAGATTGGTGAAGAGCAAGTAGTAACTGCAGCTGATCGACTCGTTGCAAATACTCACGCGGAAGCTAAAGAATTGATTGAGCTGTATCACGCAGATCCAAATCGAGTTCGCGTGGTGCATCCCGGTGTTGATCTCGAGGTATTCGTCCCTGGTAACCAAAGTGCAGCTCGCAAAGATTTGGGTGTTGCCGAAGATGCCATCGTGTTGTTATTTGTTGGACGAATTCAGCCGTTGAAAGCACCGGATGTTTTGATTAAGGCTGCTGCTGAAATATTGCAGCGAAATCCGGAATTACGAAGTCGAATGGTCGTCGCAATTTGTGGTGGTCCATCTGGCAGTGGTTTGGAACGACCTGATGCATTAGTTAACCTCGCTGATCAACTTGGTATCGCCGATGTAGTTAAGTTTGTGCCACCAACAAGTCGAGCCGAATTAGTTAAGTGGTTCCAAGCCGCATCTGTTTGTGTTGTCCCTTCTTACAGCGAATCGTTTGGGCTAGTTGCGATCGAAGCGCAGGCATGCGGAACTCCGGTAATTGCTGCGCGGGTTGGTGGATTACCAACTGCAGTTCGAGATGGAATCAGCGGTGTCTTGGTCGATGGTCACGAGGCAGGCGCATGGGCAAATCAAATTATGACTGTGGTTTCTAATGAAGACTTGCGCGCCAAGCTTGCTAAGGGCGCAATCGCACATGCCTCACACTTTGGTTGGGAAGATACAACCGACAAATTGATTTCGGTTTACAACGAAGCCGTTAAATCTTCGATTGTGCGGGCAAACGCATGACACTATCCATAAATGACGTCACGGAATTCCTGACTTCACAAGATTTGGCATTCGAACTAGCTGGCGAGAAAACCGTTGTGGTTTCTCTGCCCGGTACAAACAAGCAGTTCGTTAATGTTGCTATGACTATCGGGGACAAAGTTTTCAAGATTGAAAGTTTTGTGGCTCGAAATCCAGACGAAAACCATGAAGCGGTTTATCGCTGGATCCTGGAACAAAATCGAAAACTACTTGTGATCAATTACTGCCTGGATCATCTTGGAGATATTTATCTTTCTGGAGTACTTCCGATTGCCACGGTTGACCTTGAACAAATTGATCAAATGCTAGGTGTCATGTTGCAAACCAGTGACAATTCATTCAATATCTTGCTTGAGTTAGGTTTCCGCTCTGCAATAGAAAAAGAGTGGGCTTGGCGTACCAGCAAAGGTATGGACATGGCTAACCTGCAGGCCTTTGCTCACTTCTTTGAATAATCGGGCAGAATTAAACCATGAGTAACTACTCCTTGATCTTGGTTCGTCATGGCGAAAGCCAATGGAACGAAAAAAACTTGTTCACCGGCTGGGTCGATGTCGATCTCAATGCAAAGGGCCTGGGCGAAGCTACTAGAGCTGGCGAGTTACTTAAAGAAGCTGGAATCTTGCCGGACGTACTTCACACTTCACTTCTGCGCCGAGCAATCAAGACTGCAAACATTGCATTAGATGTGGCAGATCGGCATTGGATTCCAGTGCATCGCACTTGGCGCTTAAACGAACGTCATTACGGAGCGTTGCAAGGAAAAGATAAAGCCCAAACTTTAGCTGAATATGGCGAAGAGCAATTTATGTTGTGGCGTCGATCCTTTGATACTCCGCCACCCGTAATTGATCCAAACAACGAGTTCGCACAAACTCATGATCCGCGCTACGCAGATCTGGGCAAAGACTTGCCTGGCACTGAATGTTTAGCTGATGTGGTGGTTCGGATGTTGCCTTACTGGGAATCCAACATTGTTCCAGATTTGAAATCAGGCAAGACGGTAATGGTGGCTGCACATGGAAACTCACTACGCGCTTTGGTTAAGCACCTAGATGGCATTAGCGATGACGACATTGCGGGACTAAATATTCCAACTGGAATTCCGTTGGTTTATGAACTTGATAGCAACTTCAAGCCTGTCGTTCCAGGTGGAAAATATTTAGATCCGGAGGCCGCCGCAACTGCTGCCGCTGCGGTGGCTAACCAAGGCAAGAAGTAAAAACTTCTATTTAGGTGCAACTACTTCCCAAGGCACCGTAACT
>JBIKSW010000150.1:0-3148 GCA_044348415.1 Candidatus Nanopelagicales bacterium | reverse complement strand
TTGCCCAATCAGATTTCTGATCCTGCATTCGCTGTGGTGGTTCGGCATAAACGTGATCAAACAAAGCATCACTAGTTGCAAGCGGTGTGTTACGCGCAATTTCCATTGCAACATCTATTTGCGCGGCGCAACTATCTAGCATTTCTTGTTCTAAGTTTTCATTCCAGATTCCGCGACTACGTAAGTAATTCTTAATTCGCTCTACTGGATCTTTCTGTTGCCATTTTTCAAGTTCTTGTTGATCGACATATCTCGTTGGATCATCTGCAGTGTTATGTGCACCAGTTCGATATGTAACGGATTCAATCAATGTTGGGCCGTCGCCAGCGCGAGCTTTTGCAACAGCGCGCGCTGTTACTTCGTGCACAGCTAGTAAATCGTTACCGTCAACAATTACGCCTTCAACACCATAACCAATTGCACGCTCAGCAAATGATCGAGCTGCTGTTTGATTTTCGCGCGGAGTTGAAATTGCCCAACCATTGTTTTGCAGAAAGAAAATCACCGGTGCTTTAACAATTCCGGCAAGATTTAAACTTTCGTGGAAGTCACCTTCGGATGATGCGCCATCGCCAAAGAAAGTTATGGCAACACCATCGCTACCTTGCATCTTTAGTCCCCAAGCCAAACCAGTCGCTTGAGGAATTTGGGCAGCCAACGAAATTTGCATTGGCAACATGTTTACGTTTGGTGGAATAGTTCCACCTTTTGGATTGCCCATGAAGTAAAGCGCAAAGTTTTCAATTGGGTACCCGTGGCGAATCAAGGCTGGGAACTCGCGGTACTGCGGAACAATCCAATCTTTTGCTGGATCAAGTGCTGAGGCTGCGCCAACGACTGATGCTTCTTGACCACGAACCGAAGAGAAAGTTCCAAAGCGACCTTGACGTTGCATGCTGGTTGCTTTGTCATCAAAGACTCGAGTCAACATCATGAAGCGAAGAGCCTCTAGGACGGACTCATCTGACATTGGGGATTCGCCAGAATCCAAGATTCCGGAGTCAGTTAGTCGACTAAATGGAGCGATTGACTCAAAGTTCGGTAAAAACCGCGATTCGCTCATGATTGCACTCTTCCACGCTGCGCCCAGCGTTGGCAAGTGGCAAAACAGGCTTGACTTAGGGACTTTCTGGGCAAAGAATGATTAGTGCATGCAGTAATGCATACAGATTCGCGGGAATCTCTAACCTAATGGGGACTTAAATGATCTACAAAGCCAGAGCTGGACAAGTTGCCTATGGGTATGCGATTGGCATGCTTTGTGCCGAGTGGAACATTCCATTTATTCCAGGTGACCTAAACAACGCAGGAACCTTCCCTTTTCCTGTGCGTTATGAGTCTGTAAAGGGAGTGTCTGGCGCAGACGTGCTTCGCGGCAACGGCGATAGCTACGCCCAGATCATGATTGATGCTGCAAAGAAGTTAGAAGCTGAAGGCGTTCGTGCGATCACTGGTAACTGTGGATTCATGGCGGCATATCAAGAGGCTGTTGCAAGTCAAGTAAAGATTCCAGTTTTCTTAACTAGCTTGGTACAGATTCCGATGTTGCTAAACATGTTTGGCCAGCAACATCACATTGCAATTCTTACTGCGAACTCAGCTTCAATGACTGATGAGTTG
The DNA here is from genome assembly GCA_044348415.1 of Candidatus Nanopelagicales bacterium. GTDB lineage: Bacteria > Actinomycetota > Actinomycetes > S36-B12 > UBA5976 > UBA5976. The sequence continues at coordinate 1,528 of JBIKSW010000150.1, read as the reverse complement.
CTTGCTCATGCTGGCGTTTCCGATTCGTCCCGATTGACTGTGCAAGGTATGGAAACTTACTCCCACTTCAATGATGTGATCTTGAAGGAACTGGGAATTCTTGATGAAGACAAGATGCGGACTGAAGCAGTGCAAGCAGCCAAAGATGCAATCAAGCGGGATCCTGCAATTCGGGCATTTATGTTGGAGTGCAGCGACTTGCCTCCGTATAGCAAGGCGATTGAAGAAGCTACTGGCCTACCGGTCTTTGATTGGGCCAATTTCATAACTTATGTATATAACGCAACCGTTCCCCATGACTATCAGGGAATTTGCTGAAAGACTGTCGTTAGTTAAACCTCAAGGAGATTTTCGTGCGCACAATCGTTGTTGGTGGTGGCGTTGTTGGTGTGACAACTGCTTACTACTTAGTTAAAGAAGGTCACGAAGTTGTTGTCGTAGACAAGGCAACAAAAGTTGGTTCGGAAGCAACTGCTGTTAACGCAGGTTTAATTGCACCAGGCCATTGCTTTGCCTGGGCATCACCAGCTGCGCCAAAGATGTTGGTTAAATCCTTATTTGGCGAAAAGACTTCGATTCGCGTAAAGCCAACTTTAAATCCGCGTTTTCTTTGGTGGGGCTTGCAGTTCATGCGCGAGTGCACCACAGAGCGCGCTGCAATAAACACATTGGCGAAAATGCACTTGTGCGATTACAGCCAAACCAAACTTGATGAAATTGCACTTGCTGAAAACATTGACTACCAAGGCATCGACAAAGGATTGCTTTACCTGTATCGCGATGCTGCAGAACTTGAACTTGGTATGGGCAAAATGAAACTGCTGACCGATAATGGTCAAAAACTTGAGCAACTTGATATGAAGGGCTTGGCTGCAGTTGATCCTGCATTTGGAAATGCCACAGTTCAACTTGCTGGCGCGATTCACGCACCTAACGATGGCAGCGGAAACTCAGAACTATTCACTCGCAAACTCACTGAATTACTAATCAGCAAAGGCGTTGAGTTCAAACTTGGCGTTACTGCAAAGTCATTTGTCGCCGATGGCGATCGCATCACTGGATTACAAACTGATCAAGGTCTATTGACCGCTGATAACTATGTGCTGGCCATGGGTGTTTGGAGTCCAAAGCTTTCCCGCACAGTTGGACAGGACCTGCCGGTCTATCCAGCCAAGGGATTCTCAATGACTTTTGATCTAAAAGATAAATCAAAGGCTCCAGAACTTGGCGGCGTGGATGAAAAAACTTTGGTTGCTTGGTCACCAATGGGTGATCAATTGCGCATGTCTTCAACTGCGCAGTTCTCTGGATTTGATAAATCACACAAACCTGAAGACTTTGCGGCAATCCGTAATACTGCAAAAGAACTATGGCCTGATGCTGCTGATTGGGATGGTGGGTCGATGACTGCTGGTCTTCGTCCAATGACACCAGATGGTCCGCCAATCATTGGCAAGGGCAAGAAGCACAAGAACTTGTTCTACAACACCGGTCATGGTCACATGGGTTGGACTATGTCCAGCGGTTC
>JBIKSW010000149.1:0-3151 GCA_044348415.1 Candidatus Nanopelagicales bacterium | reverse complement strand
CTGGAATGGGATTAATCGGGCTACTGTCTCGTTCCCGAAAAAACTAATCTGCTAAGTGATTAATTGGCATGGCTGCCATGTGATGGCGCCGGCACAAAACTTCGTAACTAACAACACCTGATGTGCCGCCAGTATCGCCAACTGCAACCTGCTCGCCCTCAGTCACCATTACGCCATCAATAGTTCGCGCATTGTGAGTTCCGCGTCGGCCACACCAGCAAAGTGCTTCAACTTGTAAGACTTGAATCCGATCAGCCAATTCAAACAGTCGAGCCGAACCTGGGAATAACTCAGTTCGAAAATCACTGGCGATACCAAAAGCAAATACGTCAATGTCTAAGTCATCTACTACGTGGGCAAGTTGATCAATTTGTACTCGGGAATAAAACTGAGCTTCATCGCAAATAAAGAAATCCATTGGGTTTTCTTTGGAATTCTCGGCCAGCGCTAATGCAAAGAAATCTGTTTCATCGGTGACTTCAACCGCGGCTACCTCTAGTCCCAAACGACTGGATAGCACACCAGATCCTGCGCGATCATTTCGCGTAAACACAATGCCACGTCGGCCTCTACTGGCATGGGTGTAGTTCACTTGGGCGGCAAGGGTGGATTTACCACAATCCATAGTGCCTGTGAAGAAAACTAATTCAGCCATGATTTTCCGAGTCTTGGTTGGCGCGGGTTCGCCTACCCTGAAGTGTATTTCAGAGCAGTTCTAGCGCCAATTTGATGCAAGTTAGGCTTATATCATCATGGATTCAAGTAAACCAAAGCGATTGGGCGACTACCCGGCTTTAAGAGCAGTAGCTTTCGCACTTTTTGCAAGTCTGGTCCTTGCTGGGTGTGGCGCCAGCACGCAAGATTCGGCGCCTTCAAATCCACCGGCATCAAATGCTGTAAGCGAGTCTGCGAAACCGGCGATACAAGAAATTCAGGATTATTCCTTCTACTTTGTAAGCGAGACTTCCCGAGGATTTCGACTAATTCGTGAAGTCCATCAGGTCAGCAAAACTGAAAATGACTTAGGTGACGACAAAGGATTTAACTCACTTGTGATGTTGGTTGATGGACAGCTTCCACCGTTTGATGGCGATCACCGCACGCTCTGGAACAACGGAACCAAGGTCAACAGCGTTACATCGGTTGATGGAGTCGCAACAGTTGATCTAGAACTTGGCCGAGTTTCCTTTGGCGCGGAATCCGAACAGCGAGCAATCGATCAAATGGTTTGGACGCTGATTGAGAACAATCCAGCAATTTCTTCAGTTAAGTTCACAGTCGATGGCGTTCCCAGCGAGTCACTGGCTGGCCATGTTGATTTCGCCCAAACATTCGTGCCAGCGCCAGGATTCGATGTGCTAGCTAGCGTTTGGATTGACTTGCTAGATCGAAGTGATATTTCAAATCCGGTTTCAATTGTTGGCTCAGCATGCACGTTTGAAGCAAACGTTGCTTGGGAATTAACGCGCGGGGGTGATGCCGTTAGTTCTGGCGCCACTACTGCAGAGCTTGCTTGTCCAGATAGATCCAATTGGACTATCGACTTAGGTGATCTCACGCCTGGAAACTATGTGCTTACCGTTTCAGATTTTTCAGCTGAAGATGGCAGCCTGGTTTTTCAGGATACGAAAGCCTTCACTGTTATTAGTTAAAGGGATGATGCTTAGCGCATTATGAATGGATCGCTGATTGGCGCTTCGCTGGTGTTGATCCAAACCGACTTAGTTCGGGTGTAATCCAAAATTGATTCTGCGCCAGCTTCCCGTCCAGTTCCACTTTTACCGTAGCCACCAAATGGCACCATCGGCGAAATCATTCGGTAGGTGTTTACCCAAACAATTCCAGCTCGCAGGGAGCGAACAAACCTATGGGCACGACCGATGTCTTTTGTGAACACGCCAGACGCCAGGCCGTACTCACTATCGTTTGCAATAGCCAGCGCCTGCGCATCCGTATCGAACTTTAGGACGCTGAGAACTGGCCCAAAGATTTCTTCTTGTACGCAGGCAACAACTGGTTCAGCGCAATCCAAGATGGTTGGTTCGTAGTAGTAGCCGGTTTCAAATCCAGCCGGAACTTTGCCACCGGTTAGCAGCTTTGCACCCGCAGCAACACTGCGATCCACAACATCCTGCACATGAATCAGTTGACGCTTAGTTGCCAGTGGACCCATTTCAGTTTCCAAATTCTGCGGATCACCAATTTTGATACGTTGTGCCTTGGCCACCAAGATGTCCATCAGTTCAGCGTGAACACTCGAGTGAACTAATAGTCTAGAGCCTGCGACACAACTTTGACCTGTTGCCGCAAAGATTCCAGAAACAATTGCATTCGCTGCACTTTCTAGGTCAGCGTCTTCAAATACCAGCACTGGGGACTTGCCGCCGAGTTCCAATGAAACGGCAGCCAGATTATTGGCAGAGTTCATGACGATTTGCTTGGCAGTAGCTGGTCCACCGGTAAAGGCAATGCGATCTACAAGCGGATGACTGGTTAACGCCTTGCCACAGGAATCACCCATTCCCGTAATGATGTTGACGACGCCAGGTGGGAAACCGGCTTGGTCAATCAACTTTGCGAATCTAAGTAGAGGAGCCGGACCATCTTCAGAAGCCTTAAGCACAACTGTGCAACCGGCAGCCAAGGCAGGAGCTAACTTTACTGCTGACAAAAACATTTGAGAGTTCCACGGCACAATTGCAGCAACAACACCGATTGGTTCGCGCCTGGTGTAAGCCTCCATGTCAGGTTTATCAATGTCGAAATGTGCACCTTGGAGTTTGTCAGCCAATCCGGCGAAGTATCGGTAGTACTCGGAAATGTACAAAATCACCGCTCTGGTTTCGCGGCGAATCTTTCCAGTGTCTTTAGTTTCAAGTTCTGCCAACACATCAGCATCAGCAGCCATCAAGTCGGCAAGTTTATAAAGAAGTTTTCCGCGAGCACTGGCATTAAGTGTTGGCCAAACCCCAGAAGTGAAAGCAGTGTGCGCAGCTTGGACTGCTCGATCGACATCTGATTCAGTCGCCTTTGGCATAGTTGCCCAGGTGACACCAGTAGCTGGATCGGTACTTTCAAAAGTTTCGTTGGCTGTTTCGAACTTGCCATTAATGAATTGCTGGAAACTTTCCAATGCCATGAAAACTCCTGG
>JBIKSW010000221.1:0-3155 GCA_044348415.1 Candidatus Nanopelagicales bacterium | reverse complement strand
CTCCAGATTTCACCCTGCAAAATCAGTTCGGTGAAGATGTGAAGCTATCTGATTTCCGTGGCAAGCAGAACGTTGTTCTGGTTTTCTACCCAATGGCATTCACCGGAATCTGCACTGGCGAACTTTGTGAGATTCGCGATCAGCGTCCAGCTTTTGTAACTGATGATGTCCAGGTTCTGGGAATCTCTTGCGACACAACTGCTTCGCTAAAGGCATTTGCGGAGCAAGAGAAATTTGATTACCCATTACTTTCAGACTTCTGGCCACACGGCGAAGTGTCCAAGGCCTATGGATCATTCTTTGAGCCACGAGGCTTTTCAATGCGCGGCACTTTCGTCATCGACAAGGCAGGCATCCTGCGTTGGTCAGTAGTTAACGGACCAGGCGATGCTCGCAATACCGAGGAATACAAGCAAGCTCTAGCCTCCCTCTGAATTCGGTCAGTTTGCTAAAAGATGCGGACTTGCTGAACTAGGTGTGAAATTGAGATGCCACAGCCGGTGTAGACCCGAGACTCACCGGCTGTGGCACCTTTGCGTTCTCGGGTCATTGCTTCGCAATACAGACCTAGGGCTCACCGGCTGTGGCACCTTTGCGTTCTCGGGTCATTGCTTCGCAATACAGACCTAGGGCTCACCGGCTGTGGTTCTTTACCTTTTCGGGTCATTGCTTCGCAATACAGACCTAGGGCTCACCGGCTGTGGCACCTTTGCGTTCTCGGGTCATTGCTTCGCAATACAGACCTAGGGCTCACCGGCTGTGGCACCTTTGCGTTCTCGGGTCATTGCTTCGCAATACAGACCTAGGGCTCACCGGCTGTGGCACCTTTGCGTTCTCGGGTCATTGCTTCGCAGTACAGACCTAGGGCTCACCGACTGTGGTTCTTTTGGATTTCTAACTTTTCCAAACCTTAGATAAGGTAGGGAAGCACGTAGGGCGCTTAGCTCAGTTGGCTAGAGCATCTCGTTTACACCGAGAGGGTCAGGGGTTCGAGTCCCTTAGCGCCCACTGCAATAGAAATACCCCCGCAAGGGGGTATTTTTTTGCCTCTAACGAGTCAGCGCAAGATTATTTGCCTAAAGGGTAAGAGGTAGTCTGGGCTTGATAGTTGCTTAACTATTCAAATCTGGGAGTACAAATGGCCGTTACCGCAAGCGCCGAACAGCAAAAGGCATTGCTGGACTTGCAGGGCTTTGACACCAAACTCTTGCAACTTGCCCATAAGCGCGCAGGATTACCAGAAATTTCAGCTGCCCAAGATCTAGAAGTCGAACTCGGCTCAATCAAGATGCGTTTAGTTGCCGCTCAAACCGAAGCCTCAGATCTAAAGCTGAACCAGTTAAAGGCTGAAGCAGATGTTGAGCAAGTTGTTGCGCGCGCTCGTCGCGACCAAGAGCGGTTAGATTCTGGCGCCGTGTCGGCCGCTAAAGAACTTGAGAGCCTGCAGCACGAAATTGGAACTTTAGCCAAGCGCCAAGCCGAACTAGAAGACATCGAACTTGAAATCATGCAGGCATATGAAAATGCCCAACAAGCGGTAACTGAATTGCAAGCAAGTGAAATTGAAACCACAGAAAAACTTTCCGCTCTTGCACAAACTCGAGACGAATTGTTTACTGACATTGATTTTGAAGTCAATTCCTTAACTGGACAGCGCACTGAAATTGCAAACGGTTTGCCTGCAGATTTAATCGCACTTTATGACAAGATTCGCGCTGACCAAGGTGGCGTAGGCGCTGCATTAATTCATCGCGGCTCTTGCCAGGGGTGTCACATCACGATTGATGCCCAAGAAATTGATCAGATTCGCAATATGCCAGCTGATGCAATTGCCCGTTGTGATCAATGTCGTCGAATCTTAGTTCGCACTGCGGAGTCGGGTCTGTGACGCACTTTGTAATGGAAGCAGACGGGGCATCTCGGGGAAATCCAGGACATGCTTCGTATGGAACTGTTATTCGAAATGCCAACACTGGGGAAGTAGTTGCCGAGCGCGCTGCAGTTTTGGGTCACGCCACAAACAATGTCGCTGAATACAGCGGCCTTGTTGCTGGCCTGACTGCAATTGCAGAACTTGATCCTGAGGCTTTGGTTGAAGTTCGCATGGACAGCAAATTGGTTGTTGAGCAAATGTCTGGGCGCTGGAAAATCAAGAGCCCTGACATGCAAAAACTAGCAATTGAAGCCCGTGAAATTCTTCCCTATGGAAACGTGACTTATACCTGGATTCCACGCGAAGATAACAAGCATGCTGACGCTCTAGCTAACGAAGCACTAGACACCCACCTTGCTGGTGGCTCCGGAATCATCTCTCGTCCCTAGCGAACTTCGATGACCATGATTTTGTTGCCTCCTTCGGAAGGCAAAACTGATGCAACAGGCAAACAGAAGTTGGATTTCAAAAAACTTTCCTTTCCTGAGTTAACGAAGCAACGTCAAGAACTAGTTAACGCAGTTATTTCAATGGCAAATGGTCCAGCTGCAAAAACTCGGACCGCTCTGGCTATTAGCGCGAAACAAGATTTTGAGATTGAACGTGATCAACAACTGCTAATTGCTCCAACTGGTCCAGCATGGTCGGTTTATACCGGAGTTTTATACGAAGCAATCGAAATTGATTCACTAAGCGCCAAAGCTAAATCTAAATTTGAAGCCGAAAACTTTGTGGTGTCGGCTTTGTTTGGCTTAATCAATGTCAGTGATCGAATTCCTGCTTATCGACTCTCGGGTGACACCGTTGTGCCAAAGATTGGTTCGCTAACTAAGTTTTGGAGTGAGTCCATTTCAAAGCTGATTACCGACCAAGGGCAATTCGTTATTGATCTGCGCTCGGGAAACTATGTGAAGTTGGGACCAATCGGTAAAGAGATCGCTGATCAGGTTGTCGTTCCCAGAATTATGCAAAAGATGCCTAAGGGTGCACCGAAAGTCGTGAGCCACTCAAACAAGGCAACTAAAGGCCGTTTAGTTAGAGCTCTGGCTCAGTCTGCCAAGACTGTAAATAGTGTTGAGCAACTAGCGAACTTAGCTGAAAAAGTGGCGCTAGATGTGAAAATTATCAAGCCATCCAAGATTGGAATACCTTGGGGACTCGACGTAATTGTTGAGGTTTTGTAAGCCTTCGGGTTATCGATTCCATTTTTTTCTAAAAACCC
>JBIKSW010000006.1:0-11101 GCA_044348415.1 Candidatus Nanopelagicales bacterium | reverse complement strand
GGTCTAGCTGGCGCATTGATCTGTGCAGCGGATGACGAAATTTTCGCTATCGCTAGCAACGGTGTGGTAATCCGCACTCGTGTTGATGAGATTCGGGCAGCTGGACGAGACACCATGGGTGTTTCATTTATGAAGGTTGGGGACGACGATCAAGTGGTAGCAGTAGCACGTAGCTCTGCTGCATCAATGGCTGCCTTGGACAACGTTGAAGTGACAGCCGATGATTCAGCAGTCGTTGAATCTGAAGAGGTAATTGAAGAAGTTGCCAACGACGGGGAAGAGGCATAAATGTCAGACATCGATATCGATCTAAATGATGATCAGCCAACAAAGCGAAATTTCTTTAAGAATCCGCTCAAGCCAAGTGACCAAAGCGTTGAGACTTCAAGTCCAGTTGCTGCACAAGCACCAGCCCGACAAGTAACTTTGCACCTAACTCACATCGATCCTTGGTCAGCCGCAAAGCGTGCTTTCGTTTTGGGTGTGCTGATCGCGGGAATTTTGATCGTGGCAACGGTTGTGCTTTGGATGGTGCTTTCCGCCGCTGGTGTTTTCGAAGCCGTCTCAAGTCTGTGGAGTGATGCCTCGGGCAACACTGGAAGCGGAATCAGCTTCTTGTCTCTTGGCCGCTTACTAGGTTTAGCAATGGTGGTTTCTGCAATTGAAATCGTGCTTTTGAGCGTGCTTTCAACCCTTTTTGCAGTCCTATACAACTTAAGCGTTGGGTTCACTGGCGGAGTTCAGTACACCTTCACAGATCGGGGCTAATCTGCCATTTTGGGCTAACGCCCGCTTTGGGGTAACCTCTTAACTCGTGCCTTGAAATAGGCACAAAACAGCACGAAATTTAAGAATCGTAAGAAATCAGGGCCCATAGCTCAGCTTGGTTAGAGCGCTTCGCTGATAACGAAGAGGTCGGTGGTTCAAGTCCACCTGGGCCCACGCAAGGCATTCGAGTCAGAAAGGTAGGAACGTAATGAAGAAACTTTTGTCACTAGCATTGCTAGCGGTTGCTGGTTACGTCATCTATCAGCAGGCAGAAAACAGCAAGGCCGAGCAAGAATTGTGGACACAGGCTACTTCAGAGTAGATTTTGTTCTACGGTTTTACCGCCGGGGAATTAGCTCAATTGGTAGAGCACTGCCTTTGCAAGGCAGGGGTTAGGGGTTCGAGTCCCCTATTCTCCACAAGTAAGCGGGGGTAGTTTCTATCCCCGCTTTTCTTTGCCCAAAAATAGTTGGCAAATACTTTTTGCACACAGGTGGATATCCCCAAAATCCCTGATAAATGGGGATATCCACAGGCAAAACTGACCTGTCCACACAGGATATCCCCAGGTCAATACCCATTGTTTCGGGCGTTTTCCCCAATTTGTCCACTTAGTTATCCACAGGGGTCGTTGTTTATGTCAGTCCTGACCCATACAGTCAATAACACCTGGTGAAACAACTGGTTTTAACAAGGCACGAAAAGGTGGATACATGAGCGTCGCGGAATTTCCCCGCAATTACGAAGAAGATGGCGCATTAGTACCACCTCAAGATATCGTCGCTGAGCAATCAGTTCTCGGCGCAATGCTGCTCAGTAAAGATGCGATCGCAGATGTAATCGAAAGTCTGCGCGAGGTTGATTTCTACAAACCAGCTCACGCAACTATTTACGGCGCGATCCTAGATATTTATGGCCGCGGTGAACCAGCCGATGCAATTACCGTCGCAAACTACTTAAGCAAGTCTGGCGCACTCGGAAATGTTGGAGGCGCAGGTTACCTTCACACACTTGTTGCAAGTGTTCCAACTGCAGCAAACGGTTCTTACTACGCACGCATTGTTACCGAACGTGCAATCCTGCGTCGCCTTGTTGATGCCGGAACAAAAATCGCACAAATGGGTTACGCCGGCGATGCCGAAGTTGACCAACTTGTTGATCGCGCTCAAGCTGAAGTTTACGAAGTAACTGGTCGCAGAACTTCCGATGACTATGCGCCACTTTCCGAAATCATGCCGCAGACTTTATCTGAAATCGAAGCTATCGAAGGTCGTGGTGGACAACTGGTTGGTGTCCCAACTGGATTCCAACAACTAGATGACATCACACACGGACTACATGCGGGTCAATTAATTATTGTTGCGGCTCGTCCGGCAATCGGTAAGTCAACTTTAGGTTTAGATCTTGCGCGCTCAGCAAGTATTAAAAATAATTTAACGTCTGCAATTTTTTCACTTGAAATGAGTCGCAACGAAATTGTTATGCGACTTCTTTCAGCCGAAGCTCAAGTTGGATTGAATCACATGCGCGCTGGCACACTAAGCGATGCAGACTGGGGAAGGCTTGCAAACAAAATGGGGCAAGTTAACGATGCACCTTTGTTTATTGACGACTCACCAAATATGACCATGATGGAAATTCGTGCGAAAGCACGACGACTAAAGCAGCGCTTCGATCTAAAGCTTTTGATCATCGACTACTTGCAACTGATGTCATCTGGTAAAAAAGTTGAAAGTCGCCAAGTTGAAGTATCTGAGTTCTCTCGCTCCTTGAAACTTCTTGCTAAAGAATTAGAAATCCCAGTTATTGCGATCAGTCAGTTAAACCGTGGTCCAGAACAACGTCAAGATAAGCGACCAATGCTTTCTGACCTTCGTGAATCTGGTTCCCTTGAGCAAGATGCCGATATGGTTGTTCTGCTTCACCGTGAAGATGTTTACGAAAGAGAGTCACCTCGCGCAGGTGAAGCTGACTTTATTCTGGCAAAACATCGCAATGGTCCAACGGGAACAGTAACTGTTGCATTCCAAGGCCACTACAGTCGCTTTGTCGACATGGCTACTTCCTAGATTCCTGCCCAAACAAGAAGGCGCACCATGTCCACCAGAACAACTCAAATAGATCGCACTAACTTGGCAACGCTACTTGAGCGTGAGCGCAAGACTTATCTAGAGAACCACGCTAAGTCTCTCGAGCTTTATAAAGGTGCAAAGAATTTATTTGGCGGCGTACCCATGCCGTGGATGAATAAATGGGTTGGCGGATTTCCGCTTTACATGCAGGGCGCAAAAGGCAACATCATTACTGATGTCGATGGCAACGAGTACATCGATTTCGCACTCGGTGACACCGCAGCGATGACGGGACACTCGCCAGATGCGAGCGTCAAAGCCATCACTAATCGAATGCAAGACCAGGGTGGCATCACAACCATGATGCCAACTGAGGATGCGCAGTGGGTTGGCGCTGAATTAACGAGGCGCTTCAAAGTCCCGCTTTGGTCCTTCACGGTTTCCGCTACAGATGCAAACCGTTGGGCAATCAGGCTTGCAAGACTGGCAACCGGAAAGTCCAAGATTCTTGTTTTTTCGTACTGCTATCACGGCTCAGTTGATGAAGCTTTTGGCGTCTTAGACGAAAATGGCAACACCGTGATCAGACCTGGAAATGTGGCGCCGCCAGTTCCGATTGATCAAACTACGCGAGTCGTTGAGTTTAACGATCTGCCAGGTCTTGAGGCCGCACTTAAGCATGGCGATGTAGCAGCGATCTTGACGGAACCTGCACTCACAAACATTGGCATCGTGCTTCCCGAACCAGGTTTCCTTGCTGGCATGCGCGAACTTGCAACAAAGTACGGCGCACTCTTGATGATCGACGAAACCCACACAGTGTCAGCTGGATATGGTGGCATGACATTACGCGACAACTTAGATCCAGATATTTTTGTAATTGGAAAAAGTATTGGTGCTGGCATTCCATCCGGTGCATATGGATTTAAGCAAGAAGTCGTTGATCAAATCAATTCGCATACCGAAGCTGACTTGTTAGATGTTGGCGGTGTCGGTGGAACCTTGGCTGGCAATGCACTTTCATTAGCAGCAATGCGAGCAACACTTGGTGAAGTTTTGACGGAACAAGCTTTTGAACACATGATCAAACTTGCAACTCGCTATACAGATCAAGTTAATGCTGCACTGGATGAACATGGTGTGCCATGGTCAATCTCGCAGTTAGGTGCGCGTGCCGAATATCGCTTTACATATCCAGCGCCGAAAACTGGAACTGAAGCCATGCACGCGGGTGATGATGAGTTAGACGAGTTTATGCATTTGTTCATGTGCAACCGCGGAGTACTTATGACTCCGTTCCACAATATGGCCTTAATGTGTCCAACAACAACACAAGAACAAGTTGATCGCCACGGTTCGCTTTTTGCCCAAGCATTATCAGAGCTAACTAAAGCCTGATTTCTCGTAACTCGATTTCCACTTAGAATTTCATCATGACGTTACGCAGAAGACTTCAAATCTTTATTGTATTTTTTGCCGTAACTGTGCTGGCTGTGGCTATTTGGGAGCGATACATCTACTTAGAAGCAAGGGCCGAACTAAATGATTCGTTAGCTGTTGATATCAGACTAGATGAAGTAGCAGATCAGTTGTCGTGGGCTTTGAGCACTTCAATCTTTATCAGCTTGTTGCTTTTATGTCTTGCTTGGTTTTATCTAAAGCGCTGGGTCCTCGCACCACTTGATGAAATGCGTACCGAGTTGCGGCTAGTTGCAAGTGGAACCATTCACCAGGTAATTGAAGTTGCTAACCCTCCTGAGATCAAACTTGCAGCAGCAGATGCCGAATCGATGCGACAAAATCTGGTGAACCAAATTGATTTAGCGCGCGCCGCCTGGCAAGGACTTGAGCAAGATGCCCCGCTAGTTGCTTCTATGCGAAAAGCATTGTCACCAACTTTGATCGATACCGAAAAGTTTGGTCTGGATGTGGCCGGACAAACCTTGCCAGCTAGTGGAGCAATCGCAGGTGACTGGTGGGATGTTATTAGAACTCCGCAGGGCACAGCCCTGGCAATGGTCGATGTCACAGGTCATGGTCCTGAAGCGGGTGTAGTTGGACTTCAGATCAAAGCGATTATGACTGCGGCGCTTTCAGCTGGTTTCACACCAAGCACAGTGATGGAACGAGTTTCAGCCGGTCTGTCAGATGTAGATGCCTTGTTGGCAACTGCGGTAATTCTGGAAGTACCTAACGATGCAAGCCAACCAACTAAGTGGGTTAACGCGGGACACCCAGCGGGCTATTGGATCGATGCAAACCATTTAATAACCACACTTAATCCAACCGGACCAATGCTCGGTGGATTTGGTGGAGTTTGGCAAAGTCAAGAAATATTCTTTAGATCAGGGGATCGGATTGTCCTAGTCTCTGACGGCCTCCTGGAAACCCAGGATGAAAGAGGCGAGGAGTTCGGCACCCAAGGACTTGTTACCTCTGTCGTTACTGGGGAACGCAGTGAAACCTCAGCCGACTTAACTAACCTAATCGTTGCAACCGCTCGCCAAGATTCAGTCACTTGGAATCGCGACGATGTCTCAGTTGTTGTAATTACCCGTAGGCTCGGATTGTGAGCGAGTCAGTGAACCCACAGCTTCGACCTGAAATGGCAAAGCTTCCCACCTATAAGGCAGGCAAAAAAGTTGCGCCCGTCAACGGCTTAACTGCTTACAAACTTTCTAGTAATGAGATTGCACACTCACCACTACCTAGCGTGGTCGCTGCGATAGTTGATGCAGCAAGTGAAATCAATCGTTATCCAGATCCCTTTACAACAAATTTGATTCAAGCGCTTTCAGACAAGTTCGCCGTCCCGGCGGATCAAATAGCAACTGGAACTGGATCAGTCGGCGTATGTCAACAGATCATTCAGTCCGTTGCTGGCGCAGGCGATGAAGTAATTTATGCGTGGCGATCATTTGAGGCTTACCCAATCATTACGACCATTGCTGGTGCAGTCAGTGTGCAAGTGCCATTAACAAATGATGGACAGCATGATTTAGCTGGAATGCTAAGTGCGATCACATCGAAAACTCGTGCAATCTTCGTATGTACTCCAAACAACCCAACTGGTGGAATTGTTACGCAACAACAGATAAATGAGTTTTTAGCGAAAGTTCCAAAAAACATCCTGGTTGTAATTGATGAAGCATATGTTGAATTCAATCGCGATGAAAATGCAATCGATGGCATTGCGACAATGAAGGCACATTCAAATGTTGGTGTTCTGAGAACTTTTTCAAAGGCATACGGTCTTGCTGGGTTACGAGTTGGATATTTTGTCGGACCTAAAAATATTGCTGATGCAGTACGAAAGACCGCAGTTCCGTTTGGGGTTTCTAACATTGCGCAAGTAGCTGCAGTTGCTTCACTTGAACATGAAGCCGAACTATTTACTCGTGTTGATGAAGTTATTGCGGAACGAACTTGGTTCGAGTCTGAACTAACAAAACTAGGATTCAGCGTGCCACGTAGTCAAGCAAACTTTGTTTGGTTACCACTTGGAGATCGCACTGAAGAGTTTGCACTTCGTTGTGAAGGAATTGCAGTTTCGATCCGCCCGTTCCCAGGTGAAGGTGTTCGCATCAGCATCGGGGAACGCCCTGCCTTAGAGCGCGTTATTGAGATTTCGAAAGATTTTGTTTTTTAACTGATTCAACGGCAACGACAACAGCCACGCTGACAATAACGATGAAGCCACCCACCACAATATTTGTTGTTAATGTTTCGCTGAAGATAACAATTCCAAGAGCTACCGCAACAACTGGATTCACATACGCGTAAGTTGAAACCAAAGTGATTGGCGCATTCTCAAGTAACCAGGTGTAAACCGTGTATCCGATTAGTGAGCCAACGGTAACCAAATAAATCCAACCGCCCCAAGATCTAGCGCTGGCATCCATGAAATCCGAAATTGATTCTTGATTAATCATCCCTGCAATGAATAGTGCACCGGCTGCACCAGCCATTTCATAGGTGCTTAACACCAAAGGATTGCTTGGAGTTTCCATGCGGGGAGCCAAGAAGGATCCAAGTGACCAACAAAGATTGCCCAACAAAATAATGAACATCCAAAACGTCACACTTGCACCACCAGAATCTGGTCGAGCAATCGTCTGTCCTGGCAACATGATTATTGCGATTCCAACTAAACCGGCGGCAATGCCTAATAGCGAAGAAAGCTTAGGACGATCTTTGTCGAGCGTGCGAAACAGCGCAGTCCAAATTGGCATGGCTGCAACGATTAGAGACGCGACTCCGATCGGAACAACCTTTTCTGCCAGAGCCATTGTTCCAAGGCCCATGCCAAGCAACAAGATTCCTAAAAAGATCGCGCTGGCAAACTCGTTACGAGTTAAGCGCAATGACGCCCAACCACTTCGAAGTCCGATAAATACAAACAATGCCAAACTGGCGGCAACGAATCTAAACGACATAGACAAAAGCGGTGGCATGGTTTCGATCGTGAATGCAATGCCGATATACGTTGTTCCCCAAGCTACGTACATAATTCCTAAACCAAGGGCGATCTTGGTTTTGATTGATGAGAACAAGTTAAGCCAAGGCTGACTTCACAGCAGCAGCAACTGCGCCACCGTCTGCGCGACCTGAAACCTGCGGTGAAACAAGTTTCATAACTGCGCCCATCGCACTTGGGCCAGTGGCTCCACTAGCAGCCACTTCAGTAACAGCACTTGCAATTATTTTTGCTAAGTCTTCATCAGAAAGTGCAGCTGGAAGGTAAGCCTGAATAATTCCAAGTTCAGCCCGCTCTTTATCTGCAAGCTCTGGGCGCTTTGCCTCGTCATATGCAGCCGCTGCCTCTTTACGCTTTTTAGCTTCGCGGTTGAGAACTGTGATCATGTCCTGATCGTTTAGGACACGAGCTTCTTTGCCGGACACTTCCTCATTTGTGATTGCAGCTAACACCATGCGCAAAGTTCCTGAGGTAAGGGAATCCTTAGCCTTAATCGCAGCCGTTAAGTCAGTGTGTAGTTGCTCTTTGAGGTTTGTCATATCTATACCTTGTCAGACCGATAGCGAGATTCGAAACTTCTAAGCGAGATTAGGGAGTTTTGGTAGAAGTAGGAGATGGAGACTCGGCCGGGGCAGACTCTGGAGAGGCAGCCGACTTGGTTTCTGCAATAACTTGACCGGTTAACGGATCGATTATTTGCCCAGTTACTGGATCAAGTATGTAAGTACCAGCAGCAAGTTCGGCAGCATATTTCTTAAGTGCTGACTTGGATTTACAGTCAGCTAACTCTTCTTCTTCAAGGCCAGCACACTTGTCCTTGGTAGAAGTGATCTCATTTCCATGTCCACCTGCATTAACGCCATTAAGCGTATTCAGATCCCAAGCTGTTTCCGGAGTTCCTTCTAGCGCTCCAATTAAAGCATCACGCCAAATTGGACCAGGCATTGTTGAGCCGAAAACCTGAGAGTAGTAGCGACCATTAATGGTTACGCCCTTCATCGGATACTTTTGTCCGCCGCGAGGATCGCCAACCCAAACAGCCGCTGCCATGTCAGGGGTGTAACCGACGAACCAAACGGCAGCAGAGCTATCGGTAGTTCCAGTCTTGCCAGCAGCCGGACGTCCAAGATCCATAGCTTGTCCAGTTCGGCCCTTAACTGGTCCATCGATAACACCAGCAAGAACTGCTGTTGTGCTATCTGCTACTTGTAAATCAATAGTGCGTTCACAATCTGCAGATGGAACATTTAGGTTCTTGCCGTAACGATCTTTGACTTCAGTGATAGCGATGGCATTGCAACGAATTCCGTGAGCCGCAAATGTTGCCATACCAACAGCCATGTCGAGAGTTGTCACGTCAAAGCAACCAAGTGTGAAGCATGGGAACTTTTCGAAGTCTTCGCCATTACCTTGTTGAACACCTGATGCCTTGGCGATATCTGGTGGATCACACAGGCCAAGTTGTTCTTCAAGTCCAACAAAGTAGGTGTTAACGGAATACGCAGTGCCACTGAGAATGTCGAACGCACCAGAAGCTGTTGAGTTCTGCACTTCGTAAGGCGCGAACTTATCTCCGGTCTCGCACTCAGTGAAATCTTCGAATTCCTTCTTGGCTGGGGAATTGATTACCTTAAATGGATCCCAACCCTGCTTAAATGCAGCAGCAATAGTGAAGGCCTTGAAAGTCGATCCAGCTTGGAATCCAACGGTGCCATTGGCATCAACCGGTGCGCCGTAGTTAACGGTTGTATAGCCAACGCCACTCCGTCCCCATTTACGGTTCTGGGCCATTGCAGTAATTTCGCCAGTTCCTGGACGAATCATGGTGATTGATGCAGCTTTGCCGCTTGCGTCGTCAAACGGAATGCGATCCTCGACTGCCTTTTGCGAAGAAACTTGAGCCTTGCGATCCAAAGTTGTTTTGATGGTTAAGCCACCAATGTCCAAAAGTCGAGCACGATCTTCAGGAGTGTCGCCAAATACCGGATCGTTTCTTAAAACGGTTAAAACGTAATCACAGAAGAATGGGGCGATAGAAGTTGTGCAGCCATTTGGAAGATCGGCTGGATCAAGATCAGATTCAACTGAGATTGCTTTAGCTGCGTCAGCTTGTTCTTGGGTGATGTATCCGGTGTTTACCATTGCGTTCAAAACATCATCACGACGACTTTGAGCGCGCTCTGGATACTGAGTTGGATCAAAGCGCGAAGGATTTTGCACCAGGCCAGCAAGAGTTGCAGCCTGACTCAAAGTTAAATTATCTGCGTTTGTTGAAAAGTATCGTCGGGCAGCAATTTCAACTCCGTACGAACCAGCGCCAAAGTAAGCAATGTTTAAGTAGCCTTCAAGAATTTCTTTTTTCGAAAGTTTGTTTTCAAGTGCAATCGCATAACGAGCTTCACGCAACTTGCGATTAATTGAAACCGATGTTGCCGCCTCTTGCTCTTCCTTAGTTGTGGCGGCAGTCAACAAAATCTGTTTTACATATTGCTGAGTAATGGTGGAACCACCTTGCACCTGACCACCAGCACCAGTTGAAATTGCTGCTCGCAAGGTTCCTTTGAAATCAACGCCGGCATGATTTAGAAAGCGCTGATCTTCAATGGCGATAACTGCCTGCTGCATAATCGGTGAGATCTCTTCAAGTGGAACTTCAATTCGATTCTGCGCAAAAAGTACTGCGAGGATGTCACCATTTGAATCAACGATTGTATTTTGCTGTGGGAGCGGTACCTCAGTTAAATCGCTTGGCAAACTACTGAATGCCTGGGCACTGTTGCGGGAAGCCAGCCCTATGCCCCCAATAACCGGCAGCACTACAAGTGCGGCGACAACACCGGCGAGCGCCACGAATGTAGTCATTCGGGTTAATAGACCAAATCGGTCTAGCCCAGTTCCCCCAAGGTTATTTTCCATAGTTAGTCAATGGTAACTCCCGGTTTGTCCGAAACGAAACGCGGATATATCTAACAGATAACAGTTGTAATTTCGCACAAAATAATTGCCTCAAAGTATTGACATGGCCTATGCCATACCCCAATAGTTGACCCAATGGTGTTTGCCCTAGCATTTCGCACAGGGAAAACATCAAGAGACGTTAATCCAAGTATGAGGGGATACAAATCGTCAATGTGGAATGCTGAATGGAGTCGCAGCGCAGCTTGCCGCGATACAGATCCAGATCTTTTATTTGTCCAAGGCGCCGCACAAAACCGAGTGAAGGTAATTTGTGCTGGCTGTTCAGTTCGCACCGAGTGCCTAGCCGATGCTCTCGACAATGAAATCGAGTTCGGTGTCTGGGGTGGCATGACTGAGCGTGAGCGCCGGGCACTATTGCGTAGACGCTCAAACGTGACTTCGTGGCGAGAGCTACTAATGAACGCCCGCAAGGACTACGACCGCCTTGATCCTGTGGCGTTTGTTCGCGGAGCCTAATTCCGACGTTTTAACTAAACCACCAACTGTCGTATGCTCTTGATATGACTAAGTGGGAATATCTAACAGCACCTTTATTGGTTCACAACACCAAAGCAATCTTGGATAACTTCGGACTTGATGGCTGGGAACTTGTTGCGATCATTCCAGGAATGAATGCAGAAAATCTTGTCGCATATTTCAAGCGACCAAAAGACAGTTAGTCGCTTTTAGCGATAAATAGAAAATAGGAAAATCATGAGCGCAGTAGAAGATCGTTTGTCCGCATTAGGAATCACAGTTCCAGAAGTAGTTCCACCGGTAGCGTCTTATGTACCAGCATCACGCACTGGAAACTTGGTTTACACCT
>JBIKSW010000148.1:0-3179 GCA_044348415.1 Candidatus Nanopelagicales bacterium | reverse complement strand
TCGTTTTCATTTCCTATGGCGCACTATTTGGTGGCATCGGACAACTACTTCTCGAATACCAGCGAACTATCCAGATGGTTATGGGTGTGGTTGTGGTAATTCTTGGTCTTGGTTTCTTGGGAGCCATACCAGCAATTCAGCGGGACATCAGAATTCACCGAGTACCAACTGGAACTTTATTCGGCGCTTTTTTGCTGGGCGCATTGTTCGCAATTGGATGGACGCCTTGCATAGGTCCAACTTTGGCTGCGGTCCAAGGCATGGCACTTACCGAAGCAAGTGCGGTACGAGGCGCAATTCTGAGTGGGGCTTACTGCCTAGGTCTTGGACTACCGTTTGTTTTCATTGCTTTGTTCTTTGAGCGAAGTGTTCGAACCGTAAAAGTTTTGCGTAAGCATTCGCGGGGAATTATGTATTTCGGTGGAGTCATGCTTATTGTGATCGGGTTACTACTTGTAACTGGCTACTGGAATGACCTCACTATTGGGCTGCGAGTTTGGGCAGCCGATTGGGGAGTACCCATCTAATGAAGAGCAGCGGTGAATAGTTAATGGCAACAATGCGATGGTTATGGCGACAGCTAACCAGCATGCGTGTTGCTTTGATTTTGCTTTTCTTACTTGCACTAGCAAGTATTCCGGGATCAATATTTCCACAGCGAGGTACCTCGCCACTTCGAGTCAATGAATTTTTAGAAGACAATCCAACTACAGGTCCAATTCTGGATCGGCTTTACATGTTCGATGTCTTTGCATCGCCATGGTTCGCCTCAATTTATATTCTGCTTTTCATTTCGCTAACCGGATGTGTATTGCCACGCGCAGTAGATCACTACAAAGAACTTCGTAGTCAACCTCCGGCAGCACCGAGAAACTTAAGCAGATTGCCGGTTTATCAACAGTGGAACAGTAAATCAGATGTTTCACAGGTAGTTGCCGAAACGGCAGCTGCCTGGAAGAAGCGTGGTTGGCGAGTTCGCCAAGGTGAAGATTGGCTGTCTGCTGAAAAAGGTTATTCTCGCGAAACAGGAAACTTACTGTTTCACCTTTCACTTTTGGTTTTGCTGATCGCAGTTGGCTACGGCGGTGCAGTTGGTTATCGAGGAACCGTAATCGTTCGTGAAGATGCCGGCTTTGCAAACAACGTAACCCAATACGACACCTTTGCTCCTGGTCGATTGTTTGGCGCTGATGATTTGCCACCATTCTCATTTGAGCTAAAGGAGTTCGAAGCAGAATTCCAACGTGGAGGCCAGCAAAGTGGTGCACCGCGAGCATTCCGTGCTGATGTTGTAGTTAAGGATGATCCAAAGTCAGAACCAAGGCCGGTAACGATCGAAGTCAACTACCCACTTCGGACTTCAGGCATCACGGTTTATCTAGTTGGGCACGGTTTTGCACCCGAGTTCACGGTGAAAGATCCAGATGGAAAAGTTGTTTGGGAAGATGCTGCTGTCTTTTTGCCACAGGACTCCGCCTTCACTTCAAGTGGAGTAGTTAAAGTTCCTGACACGGTTCCACAAATTGGACTCCAAGGATTTTTCCTGCCAACTGTCTCTGAAGACTTTACGAATGGTCCAGTTTCAAAGTTCCCAGCTGCCGATGACCCTGAGGTTTATCTGAGTGCTTGGCAGGGTGATTTAGGTCTCGATTCTGGAATGCCACAAAGTGTCTATCTCCTTGAAACCGAAAACATGAAGCGAATTGGAATTGAAGAAATGGCTCCAGGGGACATTTGGAATCTTCCAAACTCGGCTGGAACCGTTGAATTTACTGGCTACCGACAGTGGGCATCATTTGTTATCACGAAAGATCCAGGTAAAGGTTGGGCGCTAGGAGCTGCAATCGCTTCCATTATCGGATTGTCGTTATCGCTGTTGATTCCTCGACGTCGTGCTTGGTTGCGGGTGACGCAATCAGATGAGCGAGGTAATCTGATTGAAGTTGCTGGGTTATCAAAGACTGAAGCTCCTGGTTTGGCAGATGAAATTTCGCAGCTTGCCAAATTAGTAAATGCTCCGGAGGAAAAGTAATGACTGTAAATGAAACATTGGCGCAGGCAAGTAACGCCATGGTTTATGGATCTATGACTGCATTCACGGGAGCTATGGTTGCGTTCAGCATTTCGTTAGCAAAGGGTCGCAGGCTCGAGACAATTGAAACTTCTGCGCAGCGAACTAGTGCCTCGCATCAGGTTCGAATGGGATCAACCGCAACTTTGGATAAACCTTCGGTTTCTACTTCTGTCTCTGACGGTGGTGATTTAGGCGAAGGTCGCCGCGCTGGAAATATTGGTATGTCCTTAACTTGGTTGGGAACTTTACTTCTTGGACTTGCAATTCTGTTTCGTGGTCTTTCTGCTGGCCGAGTCCCAATTGGAAACATGTATGAGTTCTCGCTTGCAGCAGGCTTTGCCGTATCACTTACTTATTGCTTGATGTCGCTTTCTCGCGATCTGCGTTGGCTTGGAGTTTTCATTACGGTTCCGGTCTTGCTGGATCTGGGACTTGCGCTCACAGTTCTGTATGCAGAAAGCTCCCAGCTAGTTCCTGCACTTAATTCTTATTGGTTAGCGATTCACGTTTCTGCAGCCGTTCTCTGCTTCGGTGCATTCACAATTGGCGCAGCGCTTTCTGGTTTGTATCTCGTTGCTCAAGCAGCAGAGGATCGAGTTGCTGCAGGCAAAGAACCAGGCCGAAGCGCTGCTATTGCCCAACGCATTCCGTCTGCGGATCGCTTGGACTTAATGTCCTATCGAATCCACGCATTCATGTTTCCCATCTGGACCTTTGCAGTTATCGCCGGCGCAATTTGGGCCGAAGCTGCCTGGGGTCGGTATTGGGGCTGGGATCCAAAAGAAACTTGGGCATTCATTACTTGGGTGATCTATGCGGCTTACTTGCACGCCAGAGCCACTGCTGGTTGGCGAGGTAAAAAGGCTGCTTATGTAGCAATAGCTGGCTACGCCACGATTTTGTTCAATTACTTTGTCGTGAACATCTTTGTGCAAGGCCTGCATTCATATTCAGGCCTCTAACGGCAATTATCGCTTGGGCGAAAGATCGCGCAAGAAGCTCGGATCGTCATCTGGAGCAAAGACATCGTCATCGCCTCGTCCCCAGCCACGTCCATTTGTGCGGCCAAACAATATCCAAAGCAGTGGACCGATTACCGGAATGA
>JBIKSW010000147.1:0-3190 GCA_044348415.1 Candidatus Nanopelagicales bacterium | reverse complement strand
CACATGCTCTAGCTAGTGTCATTATTCGATGCCCATGATGTGGCTGATAGTTGTTGGCTGGCCAGCACAATGGATGACACTGATGGCATCGAATCGAATGCCCTTGTGTCTGGATTGGTTATTGGTTAGCCAATGAAGCGCCGCAGTTCTGATGTGCTGCAACTTGATTGGGGTGATTGCATCACTTGGCACACCGTGACTGACAGATCGACGGGTCTTGACTTCGCAAAACACCAAGATGGAATCTTTGCGGGCAACTATGTCTAACTCAACGCGTTCGAATCTCCAGTTACGGACCAGGATTTCATAACCCATATCTTGCAGATAAACCGTGGCAATGTCTTCGCCAATTTTTCCAAGTTCGTTATTAGTTAGATGCACCTGTACATGGTGAAACTCTAGAAGAAATTAAGTTGGAAAATTTAGAATCTGTGAAAGAAAACAGTGTGTGGAAAGTTTTATGGAACTTCCATGTCAGGTTTTGAAAGCTCTTCTACATTGACATCTTTAAAGGTTAGAACTCGAGCCTTCTTAACAAATCGCGCTTGCCCGTACATATCCCAAATCCAGGCATCAGTAAGGGTGGCTTCGAAGTAAACATCGCCGGCTTCATTGGTTCGGACTTGAACATCAACGCCATTAGCTAAATACATTCGGCGTTCAGTGTGAACTATGTAATTGAATAAGTGAACTAAGTCGCGGTATTCCCGATAAAGCTCAAGCTCCATCTCGGATTCATAGCGCTCTAACTCATCCGCTGACATGTGAATAGCCTATGCGGTGTCTGGCCCAGAACCACTCGGGCCACTAGGTAATTTCCAAGACTTGCGGTGCAGATCCGTGGGGCCAAGGCGGGCAATAGCTGCCATGTGATCGCTGGATCCATAACCAACATTTCCTTCCCAGCCAAAGTCTGGATGGATAAGTGCGGCCTCGCGCATTAAGTGGTCTCTGGCGACTTTGGCCAAGACGCTTGCTGCTGAAACTGATGCGCAAGAAGCGTCAGCTTTAATCTTCATAGTCACTGGAACCACAATGTCCGAAATGGGAGTTGTGAACAAATCTGATTCTGGCTCCAGCAGCCAGTTGTGTTTACCATCAAGAATCACATGGTCTGGTTTGATACTTAACTGTTGATGCGCTCTCACCCACGCCAAACGAAGTGCGGGAACGATTCCAATTTGATCAATTTCATTGGCAGCCACGTGCCCAATTGCATATTCAACAACCCAAGCAGATACCGGATCGACTAACTTTTCTCGAGCAATGCGACTGATCTGTTTGCTATCTCGCAAACCTGATGGCACTTGAGAGGTTTCGGCAGAAACTAATGCAACGCCGACTGAAACTGGACCAGCTAGCGCACCGCGGCCAACTTCATCTACACCTGCAACATACTTCACACCAGTTGAAAATAACTCATGCTCTAATTCCAGAGTCGGCGCAGCAGAGCTAATTTTCGATCCCACCTATGCGACCGATTGGCCAAATCCGCATCGCAACGCGGCCAATGACTTCCTCTTCAGGAACCATGCCATTGTTCTTATCCAAATGGAAACGTGAATCTTCAGAATTGCCTCGATTGTCACCCATTACAAAAACATGGCCTTCTGGAACTAGCACTTCGAACACAACTTGATCAGTGGTTGAGCCATCCTTAATGTATGGCTCATCGATACCAACTCCGTTAAGAACGATTCGACCTTGAGTGTCACAACATTTAACTGTGTCGTTTGCAACCCCAATAACGCGCTTAACTAAATCATTTCCAGAATTGGCAGGAACAATTCCGACTGCCTGAAGCACTCGACCAACTGGGGTGTCGTAAGGATTTGGAAATCCTTCGCCAAGCCAGCCTCCTGGATCATGGAACACAATTACATTCTCACGGTTTACGCCAGTGAACTGAGTCGAAATTTTTGACACGATGATTCGGTCATTTTCTTGCAAAGTATCTTCCATGGAAGCACTTGGAACATAAAAAGCTTGGATCAGAAAAGTTCGCACTAAGACCGAAAGAATCAACGCGGTACCAACAACCGTGACTATCTCTCGAAGCAGACTTGGCTGCTTTTTCGGCTTATCTTTTTTGTGGCCCATAACTCTCTCATCATACTTTTAAACAAAAAATTAACGGACCCACCAATAGGTGAGCCCGTTAACTTAAGAAGAATTATGCGTTGTCGCGCAATTCCTTGATCTTGGCCTTCTTGCCACGTAGATCGCGTAGGTAGTAAAGCTTGGCGCGACGTACGTCACCACGGCTTACTAGTTCGATCAATTCAACAATTGGTGAGTGAAGCGGGAAAGTACGCTCAACACCAGTTCCAAAACTGATTTTGCGAACTGTGAATGTCTCGCGTAGGCCACCACCGTGACGGCGAATTACGACACCTTGGAAAATCTGAATACGGGAACGGGAACCTTCAACAACTCGAACGTGAACTTTTACGTTATCGCCCGGGCGGAAATCTGGAATTCCAGTGCGCAGTGATGCTGCGTCTACTTCGTCTAGAAAATGCATTATTACTCCGAAGGACATGTCGCCGCAGGTCGAAAGCCCAATAAATGGTTCTTGCCGGGTTTGTTTAGAACTTAATGTTTCAGCACCCCTGTGGCGGTCCTGCTACGTTCCAACAACGTTGAGTTTGCCATAAACACTGGGTTTCCAGCAAATTGCTGCCAGAATGCCACGAATTAGTGGGTGCATATATATGCTTAGAGCACCAACTATCGAAAGCTTCCTCATGCCAGCCTCAAATCCGCAATCAAAAAAAGTGCGGCTTGGTAATCCCAGAATCACTGGCAAGGAACAGTTTTATACGCCGCCTGAAGTAGCAGATCAGGTTATGCGAAATGTGAAGAAGCGAGTTGGTTCGCTGTCTGGCCGAATTCTGCTTGAGCCGGCTGGTGGAACTGGCGCATTTATCGATGCGGCAAAAGCCCATGGACTTACCAAAGTTGTTAGCTTTGACATTGAACCTCATCATAAGAAAATCGAACTTGGCGATTTCTTGGATCAAGAAATAAACCAGAGTGGTTTGCTAACAATTACCAATCCACCTTTTGGTCGCAACAATTCACTATCGATTCCTTTCTTTAACAAAGCCGCCGAAGTTTCGGATTTGATTGTGTTTATTGTGCCAAGATCATGGCGTAAATGGTCAGTGCAGAATCGACTAAACCAAAA
>JBIKSW010000146.1:0-3225 GCA_044348415.1 Candidatus Nanopelagicales bacterium | reverse complement strand
AAAATAACTGCCGTAGATAAAAACCAGCCAAAGAAGTTGGTTAGTGGGATCTCTTTTGTTGCTGTTCCATCAACAAACCAAACCCAATAGCCCTCATTAACCATTTGCGGATCCAAATACAGATCCCAGGTCGACATAAGAAGTGCTCCGGTAAGTATTGCAAGGTAACGGGACTTAAACAGATCTCGTGAAATTAACCAACATGGGTAAAGCATCATGAACCAAGCAAATGGAATTAACAATGGGACTCCAAATGCCGTAATTCCAAGGCGCTCTAAGTCGTATTCATAAGCTCCAAATGGAAATCCAGTTTTTACTCCAAGTACTTCAATCACAAGTGTGGCTATTAAGGCAATCAGAAGAAACTTGAATACAAAGCTACGGCCGAATGCAGCATAAGCATGAAAACCTGATGCTGTAGCGAATGCCAAGACACCGATGATGGTCAAAGCGTCGCGCAATCCACCAGATGCCAGTGCCCACAAAATGTTCGCTAGCACTGTTAAGACTGCGGCAGCAAGGGAAACAATCAAAATTCGATTGTCAGGTAGCTTGATAGTTGTCATGATGAATTGCGCTCAGCTATTTTTGATAAGTCAAGACCAGCAAAAGTTCCAGACAATTTCTTGACCTTAAATCTGGCAAATAGTTCTTCGGAATACCAACCGGTCTCATGAGTTCGGGCAATTACATCAGCGTGAGGTTTTTGTTTACTTGAAAACGCAGTGATACTTTCATTTGATTTCCAAATGCTAAATGTTCCCTGCAAGCCAATTGGCGCTTCACCGATACCCAAGCTCGTAATCAAGCCTGCGGTTGAGTTTAAATCTGTTGAAACTGGTGGAACACTGCGCCAAAATTCTCGCCACCACCTCGGTTTTATCGAGGCGCGAGTTAGCGCAGCTGTAATGCCATCCCATTTTTCTGGAACAGGATTCCCAAACGGGGTTTGCTTTGCCCAGGTGCCTTTAGCTGATAGCGGTTCAAGTTCGATACTTGCCTGCGCAATTGCGATCTTTTGCCATTGCTTAGCGGGCTTGCTTTCAAGGTAAGCAGATGATTCTTCTTGGGTTTCCCAAACCGACAGAACGCACCAGTGGTGCAGGTCTGCATCTCGAACTGTGAAAGTTCGGCCTGAGCCAGTTCCCATCAGTTTGTAGAAAGTAATCCCAGGCAGTTTCCGCATGGATAGTCGTTGCAACGCCATATGAGTAAACGCAACAATGATGTGGCGAGTTCGAACTCTTGTTATATCTAGGCGGACAAACACACTTAAGACTTTAGTCTGCTGCGACGGCTAGTGCGGTTCCACCAGTGATCTTGAGTAACGAGTCAAAGTCAAGGCTGCAAACCACGTGAGTGTGACCACAGGCTGCCCAAGCCACTTCGTATTCGCCTAGCGCAGTATCAACGATTGTTTGTGGTTGGAAGACTTCGCCGTCATGTAACCAGCCAATCGGGGAGACGCCACCAATTGCGAAGCCGCTCCAGAGCCGAACGAAGTCGGCATCTGCTCGACCTAACTTTGGAACTTGCAGAGCTGCGGCAACTTTTTCAGTGTCTACTCGGTGGCGACCAGAGGTAACCACTAATAGCGGGCGCTCACCTTGATCGGTATCGATTTTGAAAACAATTGAAGATGCAATTTGCCCAACTTCAACTTCAAGGACATTTGCTGCGTCAATTGCAGTTCTTGCGGTATCAGCAAGATGCCTGATTTCGGTTGCGATGCCGTGACTCTCGAGTTCTGTGCGGACTCGCTTTACTGAGGCATGCTCAGTTTGCTGAGTCATTGCTTAGCAGTCCTAAGCAGTTGCTTCTTTGAATTGCTGCTCAATAATTGTGAGGGCATCTTCAAGTAATTGTTCTGACATGACCATCGGAGGAAGGAAACGAAGTACGTTTCCATAAGTTCCGGCCGTAAGAACTAGAACACCATTTGTATGGCAAGCTTTAGCAACTTTGTTAGTCATGTCAGCATCTGGTTCCATCGAACCCTTCTTGACAATCTCCACAGCAATCATGGCGCCGCGACCACGCACATCGCAGATAACGCCAGTGTCATCCGCAATTTTTTGCAATCTAGGCTTCATGATTTCTTCGATGCGACGAGCTTTTGCGTTTAGGTCTTCACGTTCCATAACGGCAATTGATCCAAGTGCAGCAGCACATGCGATCGGACTGCCTGCATAAGTTCCACCAAGGCCACCTGCATCAACTGAATCCATGATTTCAGCGCGCCCAGTAACTGCAGATAGTGGAAGGCCACCAGCAATACCTTTAGCGGTGATGATCATGTCCGGAACGATGCCTTCGTGTTCTGAGGCAAACCATTGACCGGTTCTGCAGAAACCTGTTTGGACTTCATCAGCTACAAACACGATGCCGTTTTCTTTCGAGAACTTAAGTAGTTCAGGCAGGAATCCAGTTGCTGGAACTACGAAGCCACCTTCACCTTGAATTGGTTCAATCACAATTGCGGCGATGTTATGGGCACCGAGTTCTTTGTTCATCTTGCTGATTGCGTGCGCAGCAGCTTCGGCACCTGTTAGGCCATCGTGCGAAGGGTTAGACATTGGCATCCGGTAAATTTCTGGAGCAAATGGTCCAAAACCTTGCTTGTATGGAATGTTCTTGGCAGTCATACCCATAGTTAAGTTAGTGCGACCGTGGTAACCATGTTCAAAGACCACAACCATTTGGCGTTTTGTGTATGAACGAGCAACCTTGACTGCATTTTCAACTGCTTCGGCTCCCGAGTTAAACAGCGCTGAACGCTTTTCGTGATCCCCAGGAGTTAAGCGGTTAAGGGCTTCACAAACTTCTACATAACCTTCGTAAGGTGTGACGGTAAAGCAAGTATGTGTAAATCTAGCGACCTGCTCTTGAACGCGTGAGACAACTTCTTCAGCAGCGTTACCAACACCAGTAACTGCAATGCCGGAACCCATGTCGATCAAGGAGTTGCCATCAATGTCCACAACGATGCCACCTGCGGCACGTTCTATATAGATAGGTAAGGCGGTGCCCACGCCGCCACTAACCGCACTAAGGCGACGATCGTGCAAAGCCAAGGATTTTGGTCCTGGTACGGCGGTTACGAGGTTTCGCTCTTGGGCGATGCCATTTACTGGGGCTGAGATATTTGTAGCAGTCATGGAAACAATGTTAGACCTGAGGCAGATTCTGACAAGTTGACCCTAGGAAATTGAAAAATTGCCTTAC
>JBIKSW010000145.1:0-3226 GCA_044348415.1 Candidatus Nanopelagicales bacterium | reverse complement strand
TACTGTTCTCCACTTCTTGCCAACTTTCCTCTGAACAAAAGTTTTCGATCCGGATGGAGCGGCAACAGCTACCGAAACCCGCTTCTTCTTAAGTGCCTTAACTTTCAGTGATTTCTTTACCACGGGCAAGGAGGCGGCAACTTCAGCCGCCGCCGCTTGTTCGGCAGCAATTCGTGCAGATTCAGCCGCGGCCGCTTGTTCGGCAGCAACTCTTGCAGATTCTGCGGCGGCAGCTTGTTCAGTTGCAATTCGTGCCGCTTCGGCTGCAGCTGCGCGCTCAGCTGCAATTTGTGCGGCAATTACTGGGGACGCTTCTTGTGCCTTTTGAATTGCCGCTGGCGCATTAATTAATCCAAAGCCATAGATTGGGTCAAATCCAGCTGCACCTTTGTCTATTGCAGACGTTGTGATTATTGATGCAACATCGGAAAAACGTAGGTCCTGATCGACACTTAAGATGAGCGCAGCCAGGCCAGCTACGAACGGTGTAGCCATAGAAGTGCCACTGAGTGATTCATACAGTGAATCACCATCTGTAGTTGAGCAAGCATTCGAGCTTGTACGAGTGCCTACGGTCCAAGTAAATGGAGTTGCGCTACATGTAGACCATATGCCAACACCGGGGGCAACAACATCTACATAGTCACCTCTGTTTGAGAAAGAAGCAATAGGCTGTCCAGAGTTGTTTGAGATAGCGCCTACAGCAATAACGTCAGGCAACGCAGCTGGATATAGTGGCACGCCTGTCGTCCCATCATTTCCACTTGCAGCTACAACGACAACATCTTTAGTAATCGCATAGGCAACTGCTGCACGTAAGGCTGGGCTGTCTTCATCTGAACCCAACGACATGTTTATAACATGTGCGCCGTTATTAGCCGCATAGATAACTCCGCAGGCAACGTCAGACATGTCTCCAGTCCCTTTATCTGACAAAACGCGAACCGGCATGATCATTGATTGTGGTGCTACGGACTTAATCCCAATGCCATTTGAAGAAATGATTCCTGCCACGTGCGTACCGTGTCCATTTGGGTCATATTTTCCGAGGTCGGCATGAACGGGTTTCCCGCTGTAGCTTGCATCTGTATATGAAACGCAGTTATCAATCAGGCCATTTGTGTAGTCCAAGTAACTAAATCCATCACGGTAGTCGACACCATCTATAACCCGTCCAGAAAGATCAGGGTTGCTTGCATCAACGCCACTATCAATCACGGCAACGACTATGCCAAGGCCTTTTGTGGTTGTCGACACAGACTCAGAGCCAACCGTCGTAAGCCCCCATTGACTAGTGAAGTACGGCGGAGTGGAAAACGCTTTGACTTGTGATTCTGGCTCAACTGACACCACAGATGGATCATTCTTTAGCTGGTTAAGAGTTTTCTCAAGATCTACTTTTGAGTTTAGAAAAGTGGTTTCAACAACTGGCGAGCCGTCAACATCTCGGACAACAATGAGCTTGAGGGATCCATCTGCAACTTCAGCCCTGAGCTCCGTGGGAGTGGCAGTTGCGGCTTCGGCCGCAGCTTGCCATGAGTCGTCAGCGGGTGCTGAATCCAAAGCATTGGCAGGAGATGTAAAACTAGATCCTGCTATTGCAATCGAAGTGAGCAGGACTAGGAAAATTGTTCGCCAAGAACGCACTTGGCGATCCTGTAATTCCGCGGTCATTTAATAACTCCCTAGACTCCTTAAGTTTACTGAAAGTCCGATTTCCAGGAATCCTGCAATTGGATAGGAAACTCCAAGTTTCATACAAGATTCACCAGGCTGATGGCCGGGCAAACCCAACCTCTAGGCTCAAGGTATGACTCCTCGCATCGCAGTAGTTGGCAGCATAAATGCCGACTTAGTTGTCCAGATGCCAAAGCTCCCAGGCCGTGGAGAAACCGTGAGCAGTGCAGAACCGGCATGGTTTCCTGGCGGTAAGGGTGCCAATCAAGCAGTTGCTGCCGCCCGCATGGGTGGAAACGTATCTATGTTTGGCGCAATCGGTAATGACGAGCCTGGTCAAATGTGCCTTTCAGCTCTAACCCAAAGCGGAGTGATCGTCGATTCTGTGGTTAAGGTCTCATCACCAACAAGCACTGCATTAGTAATGGTTGAACACTCAGGTGAAAACCAAATTGTGGTTGCAGATGGCGCGAATCAACATGCCTCATTTGATGCATCTCAAGTTTCAACTGCTGATGCAGTAATTGTTCAGTTTGAAATACCTGAATCCGTGATTCTAGAAGTCGGTAAAGCTGCCCAAGGAATTTTTTGCGTAAATGCAGCCCCGGTTCGTGAGCTATCCGAAGAATTATCCGCACTTATCGATGTGCTAATTGTTAATGAACATGAGTTTGCAC
This sequence comes from Candidatus Nanopelagicales bacterium, assembly GCA_044348415.1. Lineage (GTDB taxonomy): Bacteria > Actinomycetota > Actinomycetes > S36-B12 > UBA5976 > UBA5976. The sequence continues at coordinate 872 of JBIKSW010000145.1, read as the reverse complement.
AACTTGGAGAACCAAAATCAAGACTCGTAATCGTAACGGCAGGCGCAAAAGAAGTAGTCGCTTACCAAAATGGGGAAGCAGTCGCTAAGTCACAACCACCAACAGTTGAAGCTCTTGACACCGTTGGTGCTGGCGACACATTTGTTGGCGCATTTGTGGTTGCTTACGCATCAGGCAAATCTATTGCTGAGTCACTAGACATAGCGTGCGCAGCATCTGCACTTTCAACGCTAAAGCTTGGTGCCCAATCTGGAATGCCAACCTTGGATGAAGTCGAGAAATTTTTAACAACTAGAAAACCTAAGTAAAGAGGAATCATGACCCGCGCATTACTAATTGATACTGACCCTGGCATCGACGATGCTGTTGCTATTGCTCTGGCTTTAGCATCTCCGGAAGTTGATGTAATCGGTATTACAACAGTGGGTGGCAACTCTGGACTAGCAGCAACAACTCGCAATGCCTTGCGCCTACTTGAGTTCATGGGAAGAACCGACATACCTGTTGCTTCCGGATACGACGAACCGTATGCCCGCGCCAAAATGGAAACTGGATATGAACCAGTTCACGGCCACGACGGTTTAGCTGGTGTGGATTTGCCTGAGCCAACCACAAAGTTAGTTTCAACTGATGCACCAGGTTTTCTAGCTGAAAAGATTCGCAACTCACCGGATCCAGTAACTTTGATCGCGATTGGTCCACTGACAAACATCGCGCACCTTGTTGATCAACATCCAGATGTCATCCCAATGATCGATCGTTTCGTGATTATGGGTGGCGCCGCTAGAACTGGAAACGTAACACCAGTTGCTGAATTCAATATCTGGCATGACCCGGAAGCTGCCAAGCGTGTATTTGCTAGCGGAATCAAT
>JBIKSW010000144.1:0-3235 GCA_044348415.1 Candidatus Nanopelagicales bacterium | reverse complement strand
ACCAGCTGTTTGTAACCAGCGCTGAGTCCAGTCCTGTAGGGAGCGACCACTTGCAGATTCGAGTTCAACTAATAAGTCAGTTAACTCGGTGTTGCCCCAGGCATGCTTCTTGAAGTATTCCCGGATGCCAGCAAAGAACGCATCCTCGCCAACCCAGGCAACTAATTGACGTAGGGCAGAGGCACCTTTTGCGTAGGTAATGCCATCAAAGTTAACTTCCACTGCGTCAAGGTCAAACATGTCTGCAACGATTGGGTGAGTAGTTGGAAGTTGATCTTGACGATAACCCCAAGCCTTACGTTGATTTACGAAGTTAACCCAGGCTTCGGTGTATTGAGTTGCCTCAACCGATGCGTGATGCGCAGCCCACTCGGCAAAGCTCTCATTTAGCCATAGGTCATCCCACCACTTCATGGTGACAAGATCACCAAACCACATGTGAGCCATTTCGTGCAGCACTGTGTTGGCACGCTGTTCGTAAGTTGCCCGGGTTACCTTGCTTCGGAATACGTAACTTTCATGGTGCGTTACACAGCCAGCATTTTCCATTGCCCCAGCATTGAACTCTGGAACGAATAACTGATCGTATTTTTCAAACGGATAGCCATAATCAAAAGCTTCTTCAAAGTACTTAAAGCCTTGCTTCGTGACAGTGAATAGATCTTCTGGATCCAAGTATTCGGAAAGTGAGCTACGGCAGAACAAACCAAGGGGATAGGTTCCAAACTTTCCTTTGTACTCGTCACGCACTTCGTAGTAAGGGCCCGCCACGATTGCAGTTATGTAAGTGGACATCTTTTTTGTTGCAGGGAAATCCCACTTAGCAATGCCATCCCGCACAGATGAAGGTGTTGGGGTAGTGGAGTTACTAGTTACCTTCCAATGATCTGGAGCAGTGACTGAAAATGTAAATGTGGCTTTGATGTCAGGTTGGTCGAAGCAGGCAAATACTCTGCGGGCGTCGGCAATTTCAAATTGTGTGTAGAGGTAAACCTCATCATCAACAGGATCAATAAAGCGATGCATGCCTTCGCCAGTGTTCATGTATGCGGCTTCTGCCTCAACAATGAGTACGTTGTGTGACTTAAGGTTTCGCAATGGGATGCGAAATCCATCGTGGATTGAAGTGTCCAGAGATTCGCCATTTAGTTCAATACGTTGGACTTTGGGTGCAATGAAGTCAATCCAGGTTGAGTTGCCTTCGCGGGCGGTGAAATGCACCGTTGTGCGACTGCCAAAAGTGTCATCACGGGTTGAGAGGTCTAGTTCCACGTCATAGTTCTGGGCCTGAACGACGGCTGATCGCTCACTTGCTTCTAATCTGCTGATGTTTGTGCTGGACATTATTACTCCCGGTGCTTTGCCTGAACGACTCCATCTTGACACCTGTTGCTAACGCTTGCAGATGCGGGTCTAATCTGAATCCATGACTGAAACAAAAACCACCGCCGACTTTTGGTTTGATCCAATTTGCCCGTGGGCTTGGATAGCATCTCGCTGGATGCTGGAAGTTGAACAGGTTCGACCAGTGAAGACTAATTGGCACGTTATGTCCTTAGCGGTCTTAAATGATGGCCGGGAATTGCCAGATAAGTATGTAGACCTAATGAAGCGAGCTTGGGCACCGGTTCGAGTTGTTATAGCCGCCCAACAGCAACACGGTGACGAAGTGGTTGGAAAGCTTTACACCGCAATGGGCACACGGATTCACGACCAAGATCGCAGCGACGATTACATTTCAGTAATCGCTGAAGCACTGGCTGAATGTGGATTACCGGCAGATCTGATAGCTGCCGCTGACTCAACAGATTTTGATGCAGCCCTAAAGAAAAGCCATCACGAAGGTATGGACCCAGTTGGCATGGATGTTGGTACACCTGTGATCCACGTCAATGGAACTGCGTTGTTTGGACCCGTTGTATCTCCAATTCCTCGAGGTGAGGCAGCTGGCAAGCTTTGGGATGGGGTAGTTCTAGTTTCAGGTACCGACGGCTTCTTTGAATTGAAGCGAACTCGCACCAGAGATCCAATTTTCGATTAAGTTTTGTTCAACGACAACAAGAGGTAAACATGCGCGTTCACTTAGCTACCGATCATGCTGGGCTTGAATTCAAAGACGCCCTGACACAGCACTTAACTAGCAAAGGTTATGAAGTTGTCGATCATGGCGCATATGAATATGACGCTGAAGATGATTACCCAGCGTTCTGCATTGCAGCAGCTGAAGCAGTGGCTGCTGAGTCTGGTTCTTTAGGTGTCGTATTCGGCGGCTCAGGAAATGGCGAACAAATCGCGGCCAATAAAGTTAAGGGCGTTCGCGCTGCGCTGGCTTGGAGCATTGCCACAGCACAACTTGCTAAGGAACACAATGACGCAAATGTTGTTGGAATCGGCGCTAGGCAGCACTCCCAAGAAGAAGCATTTGCAATTATCGAAGCCTTTTTAGAAACTCCATTTAGTCAAGCCGAGCGTCACATCAGGCGAATTGGGCAGATCGGCGAATACGAATCTCACTAGTGGTTGCAAGTGCAAGGTTCGTTTTCTTGACCCATGCACTTCAAACATGTTGCCATTGACGGCGCCACGTCCATTGCTGGGCTTCGCTTAAAGAACCCTGTTGGCTTGAGCATGAATCCAATTCGCTCCACCGGCATGACTGGCCAGTCCTCAAGTCTTGGAATGTGATTGACGCCAAAGACGTACCACATCACAACATCTTCGTTCACGAGATTTCGATTCTGCTTAGTCCAACTAGGCAGTCCGGCGCCACCTTCATGTTGAAATGGATATTCGCCAGCTGGATATCTTTCTTGCCGTCGGTTAGGTGTCACCCAAAGATGTTGATACATGAACCCGGCTCGCTTGCCGATAACAGAATCAGGAGAGGCTAGTGGGAAGGAGTTTCCTTCGGGAACTAACTTGAATCCAACCGATTTGTTCATGTGGTTCTTCTTGTTTGGATTTACTATCTTCCAATATCTGCTGGTCATCAAGTTCAGCATTCGCCCTGACATGCCTTCATTTTCAATTGGTGTCTCTTGTGTTATGTAGGCACCACCATGAATATTCTCTGGTCCCATTTCTTTTGCTACCGAGTCAACCTCGATGACGGTGTTTTTCTCACCATCAACATCTAAGTCCAGGCGTGCACAAAAAGTATGTTGATGATATGGAGCCCACAGGCCAGGTTCAATTTCTGTGGCAGACGGATGATCAACGCCTGGGGTGTCTGAAA
>JBIKSW010000143.1:0-3245 GCA_044348415.1 Candidatus Nanopelagicales bacterium | reverse complement strand
ATTGCCGCCACCATTCTTGTCACCATCGGTTTAATCGTTAATACGCCACTGATACAGGTTGATGAACTAAATTTTCGAGTTGGTCGCGCTCGCCTGCCACTTCAATATGTTGGCAAAATTCAGAAGCTAGATGAAGAGCAATCACGTCGCGCTAGATCAACTGATGCAAACTCAAATGCACATTTTCAATTGCGTGGCGGAATCAAGAACACCGTCATTGTGGAAGTGACAGATCCACAGGATCCGCATCCTTATTGGCAAGTTTCTAGCCGCAACCCAGATGCATTAATCAATGCATTGAACGCGACGAAAAATAAATCTGCTTAAGCGCAGGTTGAATTTATTGAGACTGCTTAGGCGCAGTCGTTACAAATTGGCTGGCCTTTAACTTCTTTAGCCAAAGTGCTGCGGTGGTGAACTAAGAAACAACGGGAACAGGTGAATTCGTCTGCCTGTTTTGGAATTACCATAACCGTAATTGACTCATCGGATAGGTCTGCGCCAGGCAGTTCCAACGACTCATTGAGATCGGCTTCGTCGGCATCGACACTTGAGCTGACCTTCGAGGCATGCTGGGCTTTAAGGTTTTCGAGACTTTCCTCGTTTTCCTCTTCGTCCGTCTTTCTCGGGGCGTCGTAGTCTGTTGCCATTACGAGCTAATTCTCCTAGCGGTTTCGGTTATTCCAACGAGTCGGAATTTACTTCATTAGATGCTTTCGTCAAGCACCGCCCCTAGGTTAATTGATTCTTTTCATTTCTACGGGATATCTACGTGCATTTTCTGTATAAGTTTTTATGCTGTACGCGATAGTTTCTGGGTCAGCTGCGCCCTCTTTTATCTTGGCTGGAACTCCCACGGCCAATGCGCCACTTGGAACCAAAGTGCCGCCCAAAACTACGGCGCCAGCGGCAACCAATGCGCCAGTTTCAACTACTGCTTTATGCAACACCAAGGACCCAGAACCAACCAATGCGCCACTTTGAACTGTGCAACCTTCTAGGTGCGCGTTATGCCCGACAGTGCATTCATCGCCAACTATGGTTGGCAGTTCGGCGGTGCAATGAATAACCGATCCATCTTGGATTGAGGTGCGAGCGCCGATTTCAATTCGACTTGAATCGCCACGTAGTACTGCACATGGTCCAATAAATGACATTTCGCCAACGGTTACATCGCCGATGATGACTGCTTCTGGGTGCACAAATGCAGTTGGGTGAATGTTTGGAACTTTTTCACCGAATGAATAAATCGCCACGTTAATCCCGATCTGCTTGATTGGCTTCAAGTATTGCAACTAAGTCGCCGTGGATAGCAGGATTTGCAACCACGATCATGTCGTTTCCGATTGCGTTACCAAAAAGCCCACTTGAAACTGCGCCGGCTTCCCTTGCAATTAATTCACCTGCCGCATGATCCCAAGCATTAACGCCACGTTCGTAATAGCCGTCCAAAACGCCATCGGCAACCAGGCATAAATCCACCGCGCACGAGCCAAGTCGACGAATATCGGCAACCTTTGGCAACACCTCTTGCAAAACTCGGGCTTGGCTAGCTCTTCGCGTACTGGAATATCCAAATCCGGTACCCATGAGGGCCTGACTTAGTTCCGTGCAGCCCGAAACTCTAAGTTCTCGAGGAACCCCACGGTCAACTACCCACGCACCTAAACCTCGACTAGAGATATACATTTGGTCCAAAACTGGTACGAAAACAACGCCAGCTAGAGCAAGACCGGTGCTTTCTTCCATTAGGCCGATCGATACGCACCAGTGCGGCACCTGATGCAAATAGTTCACAGTGCCATCAATTGGATCAATCACCCATTGAAATCCTGATGTTCCGGCTTGATTTGCACCTTCTTCACCCAAGATTGCGTCATTTGGGCGATGTTTACCCAGTTCGCCGACGATAAATGCTTCAGCGCGCTGATCCATCAGCGTTACAACATCAGTTGCGGTGGACTTGGTAGTTACGCCAAGGTCAGCCGGCCGGTCCAAAAGCAACTTGCCAGCTCCACTTGCGATCTGCATGGCTAAGGCAACGTTGGGTTCACTGATCAAGGCATCGAAGGACTTGGAGTCTGTGTTCTTCGGCTGCGCGGTCATCTGGCTATTGTCCTGCCTTGGTGTGCAGTTATGCGACACACCCCGCAATAACCCCGATTTTATTGGTTTTTCCGCGAAACTAGAGGGGCATAAGCAATAGAAAAGGTGGCCATGAAAGAGCTAATTTTTGTCGGGCGCTCCGAAGACAACCTCGAACTTATTTTCATGGACGAAGACGGTGGCGAATTCGCGGTAGCCGTTGATGATCACATCCGTCGCAGCATTAACACCAATGACACCGCCACAGTTACCACAACTGATTCCGGTATCTCCCCACGTGACATTCAAACTCGAATTCGTCGCGGCGAAACTGCGCAAGCTATTGCTGCTGAAGCAGGTGTGGATGCTGAACGCATTGAACGTTACGCCGGACCAGTTCTAGCTGAACGCTCTTACATGGCAAAGCGAGCTGCCGAAACTTTAGTTCGTCGTCCTCACGGCGAAGTAGTACTAGGTGAATTAGCAACTGGTCAACTTGCAAATCGTGGAATCGATACTTTGACTTTGGTTTGGGATTCTTACCGACGTGATGATGCGCGTTGGACCGTTACGGTTTCGTGGGCCAGTGGAAGCGGCGGCGGGATCGCAAGTTGGATTTTTGATCCGCTAGCTAAGAGCATTGTTGCTCTAGATGACGAAGCTCGTTGGTTATTCGATGAAGCTACTGGCGCATCTACTGCTGCAACTAAAGCCGAAGAGCCAAAGCCTCGTCTAGTTGGACTTCCTACTGTTTCAGAGCCAGTTGATGAGGAACTTGAACCACCAGCATGGGCTGGTCCAGGTCACCCAACCATGCCAGTGCCAATGCCGGTAGCAAATAATCCTGCACCAGCACAAGCAGCGCCGGTAGCTGCCATTGATGACTCACCTTCCTGGGATGACATCTTGTTCGGCCATCGTCCGAATGACCAATAAGAATCTTTTTCAAACAGTTAGCAAGGAACTCGTTTAACTATGGCTAAAACCACACCATCGAAACCTGCACACAATGCCGGAAAGATCGTTGACATCGATGTTGCAAATGAAATGCAAGATTCATTTTTGGAATACGCCTATTCGGTAATTTATTCTCGCGCGTTGCCGGATGCTCGCGATGGTTTAAAGCCAGTGCAACGCAGAATCTTGCACACCATGTCATC
>JBIKSW010000142.1:0-3269 GCA_044348415.1 Candidatus Nanopelagicales bacterium | reverse complement strand
CAAGGCGCTCCACTTTCGGCAACCGTTCCAAGTCCAGATGATTTCACTGACGAAGTAGACAAGAAGGCCACCGAAAAGGCACTTGAGTACATGGACCTTAAAGCCGGTATGCCGATTCGCGATATCAAGATCGACACGGTCTTTGTTGGTTCTTGCACTAACGGTCGAATTGAAGACCTTCGTGCAGTTGCTGAAATCCTTAAGGGGAACAAAATTGCTGATGGCATGCGCATGATGGTTGTGCCAGGTTCGGTACGAGTCCGCCTAGAAGCAATGGCTGAAGGTTTAGACAAGGTATTCCTTGAAGCAGGTGCCGAATGGCGTGAAGCCGGTTGCTCAATGTGTCTTGGTATGAACCCAGACAAGTTGACGCCAGGAGAGCGCAGTGCATCAACTTCTAATCGAAACTTCGAAGGTCGCCAAGGACCAGGTGGACGTACTCACTTGGTATCGCCTGCGGTAGCTGCTGCTACTGCTATCCGCGGCACACTTTCTTCACCAGCTGATCTTGTAGGGAGCAACTAATGGATAAGTTCACAGTTCACACTGGCACTGCTGCACCACTTCGTGCCAGCAACGTTGACACAGACCAGATCATTCCGGCGGAATACCTAAAGCGCATCACACGCCATGGTTTCGAAGACGGTTTGTTTAACTCTTGGCGCAAAGATGCCAACTTCGTACTCAATCGTCCGGCATACCAAGGCGTAAGCGTTCTAGTTGCTGGTCCAGATTTTGGAACTGGCTCTAGTCGCGAGCATGCAGTTTGGGCATTGATGGATTACGGCTTCAAAGTTGTTATCTCATCACGCTTTGCTGACATCTTCCGTGGCAACTCTGGCAAACAAGGCCTTTTGACTGCAGTTGTCGAACAAAGTGCTGTTGAGCAACTTTGGAAGATTATTGAAGAAGAGCCAAGTACTCCGGTCACAGTTGATCTGGATGCCCAGGTAATCACTGCTGCAGGCTTCACAACCAAGTTTGAGGTCGATAGCTACGTCAGATGGCGCCTAATGGAGGGCCTAGATGACATTGGCCTGACGCTTAAGCATGTGGACGAGATCGCTGCCTTCGAGGCAAAACGACCTAGTTTTAAGCCCACCACCATCTAAATCACCCCAATATCGGTAAAAAATCCCAAGAAATTGGGATTTTTTGCATTTCTTGGGCGTGTCAGGCTAAAAACCCTTGATTTTGAGCCGTAAAGTCACAAGTGAGCCAGGCGGGGAAGCCTGGAACAACTCAAAGGCCGTTAATTCGCAAGGGTTAATGACAAAAAAGATCGCCGGCATTCATCAATGGAGGTCGGGTAACTATGGAGGATCCAAAGTGAACAAGGCAGAACTAATTGATGGAGTTGCTGAAGCCGCAGGCCTAAGCAAAAAAGACGCTACAGCAGCTGTAGATGCAGTTTTCGACAGCATCTCCCGCGCAGTAGCCAAGGGTGACAAGGTTTCCCTAACTGGCTTCGGCATCTTCGAGAAGTCAGACCGCGCAGCACGTACTGGCCGCAACCCACAGACTGGTGCTCCAGTTCAGATTGCAGCAACATCAGTACCTAAGTTCCGCGCTGGCGCTGAATTCAAGAAAAAGGTTTCAGGCAAATAAGCCTTAAAACTTAAAGCGATCGGACTCGTTGGGAAACCAACGAGTCCGATCCATTTTTATGTCAGGATGATTAAGTCATGAGCAAATTCTCCCCACAGTCACACCGTGGATTTTGGTATCGGTTTATCGAATTTATTTTGCGCCCGATCCTGAAAGCAGCCACGGCTCGAGACTGGCGCGGAGGCGAGTATTTGCGCGTTGACCAAGGCATTGTTGTGGCAATGAATCACCTGTCTTGGTATGACCCTTTAGTGGCAGCACATTATGTAAACGACAACGGCAGGCCAGTTAGATTCTTGGCTAAGGCAGAAATATTCAAAATTCCACTACTTGGTTCGATTTTGAAAAGTGCTGGGCAGATTCCAGTTCACCGTGGCAATTCAGATGCAGCAGCTGGTTCATTGCGCGAGGCATTCAATGCAATCGAGAATGGCCAGTGCGTAGTTATCTATCCAGAAGGCACATTGACTCGAGATCCAAACTTGTGGCCAATGACTGCAAAGACTGGGGTAGCTCGAATTGCACTTACGACCGGTGCTCCAGTTATTCCAGCGGCGCAGTGGGGACCGCAAGAAGTTATTCCGCCTTATTCAAAGCGCGTGCATTTGTTTCCGCGCAAAACCATGCATGTTTGGGCTGGACCTGCAGTTGACCTTGATGACTTAAGAAGTCAACCGATCTCAGCAAACACACTCCGCGAAGCCACGGAACGCATCATGTTGGCCATTACTAAAATATTGGCAGAGCAACGTGGCGAAACTCCACCTGCCCAACCGCTGGACCGACGAATTGCACTTCAGAAGAAAGCAGAATCATAATGCGCGTAGCCGTAATGGGAGCTGGTTCCTGGGGATCCGTTTTCTCAATGATTTTGTCTGATGCGGGTTGCGATGTTTCACTTTGGGCACGCAGTAGTGCGATTGCAGATGACATTAATTCCACGCACATAAATCACGCATACTTCCCTGAATTAGTTCTTCCTAAAAACATAGTGGCAACTACAAATCCAGACCAAGCCTTAACGGGCGCTGACTTGGTGGTGCTGGCTATGCCCGCGCAAACTCTGCGAGGCAACCTTTCTGCTTGGAGCTTGTCGATTCCAAAAGATGCAATCTTGGTTTCGCTTATCAAAGGTGTCGAGTTAGGCACGGCCGAGCGTATGACCGAGGTCATAGCAGAAGTTGCCAAGGTAGACGCCGATCGAGTTGCAGTTGTCTCAGGTCCAAACTTGGCGCATGAAATTGCAGCTCGGGAACCGGCTGCCACAACTGTTGCCTGCAGCAATGAAGAGTTTGCGATCAAGATTCAAGACGCCTGTACCACTGACTATTTCCGCCCGTATTACACAACAGATGTAGTTGGAGTTGAGATTGCTGGCGCAGTCAAAAACGTGATTGCACTCGCTAACGGCATGGCTGTGGGTCTTGGTTACGGGGAAAATTCACAGTCTGCGCTTATGACTCGTGGTCTTGCTGAAATGTCTCGTCTGGGCGTTGCCCTTGGTGCCAACCCACTTACTTTTGCCGGCCTAGCTGGAGTAGGGGACTTGATTGCAACGTGCCAGTCTCCGCTATCGCGTAACCGAACAATCGGCGTTTACTTGGGCGAAGGAAAAACGATCGAACAAGCTCAGACTTTGACGAAGACTACTTCCGAGGGCG
>JBIKSW010000141.1:0-3294 GCA_044348415.1 Candidatus Nanopelagicales bacterium | reverse complement strand
GGCGCAGGTTACAGATCCAACTGCAAGTGATGATGAACTTGAACTTAAGGTTTCAATCGCAAAAGCCTAAAGACAAAAAATAGGCCTGGGATTTCCCAGGCCTATTTTTTATTCAATTCTTAATCTTCAGTTACCTGACGGTCACCGCTGATGTTCTTGGATTCAAGTTCACGAAGCTGTCCCTCTAGGTAACTACGTAGGCGACCGCGGTACTCGCGCTCGTAAGCCCGAAGCTCTTCAACTCGGCGTTCCATAGCCACACGCTGTGTCTCAAACTCACGAGTGATGTTTGCAACGTTGGCTTTTGCCTCAGAAACAAGTTCATCTGATGTTGACTTTGCAGCACTTAGAAGCTGCTCAGACTCAATGCGCGCTGAAGCTACGGCTTCGTCTGCGGTGCGCTGGGCTAGTTCAAGAATGCGAACTGATGCAACACCTTGTTCGGCTGGCGAAGAGGTTGCTGCTGCGGTTGCCGCTGCTGCAACACCTTCAGACTGGGAAGCAGCAAGCTGTTCCTTCAGTTCTGAAATTGCAGCCAGGCTGGCAGTTAGTTCAGCTTTAGCTGATGAAAGCTCTGATTCAAGTTCGTTAACGCGATCTTGTGAATTCTTTAGTGCTTCATCACTTGCTGCGCTGTCATCAGAAACAACAACTCGAGCTTGGGAATCAACAAGTGCTTTTGCAGATTGGTCTAGTTCACTCTTCAGGCGAGCGTTTTCGTCACCTAGGGAACGAATCTCTTCGCGGATGGATTCTGGAACTTCACCCTTGGCGGTAGCACGTAGGTCTTCGGCTTCACGGGTTACCGCAGCCAGTGACTCTTCGATTTCATCAAGGAAGTTATCAACCTCATCAAGGTCATAGCCTTCTTTGAATCGAACTGTGGTGAACTGCTTGTTGCGCACGTCTTCAGGCGTTAAAGCCATGATGAAAACCTTCCGTCTTGATTAATGTCCGAGAAACTTATTAATACTCAACCCGTGACCTCTAGATTAGGGATATTTCTACAAAAAGTGAAACCCAAGCCTATTTTTTGTGGGTTTTTGGGGGTTAAATCGATCTTTCGAAATCGGACATTTATGGCCCTAAACAGTGGCCAGAATTCCCCGGGTAATCGAAATTGCTATCAACAAGATGATGAAGGAAAGGTCTAAGGACACGCTTCCGATTCGCAAGCTTGGAACTACTTTGCGGATTGCCTTAAGCGGTGGGTCAGTTAGCGTAAAAACCATTTCTGAAAGCAATAGAAGTGGGCCTTTAGGGCGCCAATCACGAGCGAAAATTGCCACGTATTCCAGAACTAGTCTGGCAATCAAAATTAATACATAAAGATTTAAAAGTGAGGAAATTAGTGAGGCAATTGATGACACTGTGAAGACTTTTTAGCTCTGGTTGAAGAATGGATCTTCACGCAGTTGCGCGCGGGCAGCTGCGCCAATGTCAACATTTGCTGGAGACAAAAGGAATACACCCTTTGTTACCTTTTCGATGCTGCCATGCAGACCAAATGCTAGACCGGCCGAGAAATCTACGATGCGACGAGCGTCTGCTTCGTCCATGTCACTTAAGTTCATGATGACCGGAGTACCGGAACGGAACTCTTCGCCGATGCGACGAGCATCGTTGTAAGTGATTGGGTGCAAAGTTGTAATGCGGTAAACGTCTGCAAGTGGCGCAGCAGTACGAACTGGAGCGGAATATGAAGTCTGGGTGTGCTCGCTTACGTGGTCATAAGAAGAGCTATTTGTCACGGGGCGCAATGGCGCCTGATCTTCGTATCCCTGCAGGTCAGCATCAGCATATGTGCCAAATTCATCGCGGTATTCGCCGCCGTCGACAAGGCCAAGGTATTCAGCCATTTTTCGCATTGCGTTAGCCATTTGGTTCGCTCCTTGCAGGGGTAAGTAATACGAACTTACCCTTGAAAAGCCCGATTTCCGAGGATAGATGAGCCAATTCGTAGGTGTGTCGCGCCATATTTCAAGGCAGTTGCGAAGTCACCGCTCATCCCGGCAGAGATCCAATTTGCCTCCGGGAAGGAGCCTCGGATCTGAGTAGCAAACTCTTGCAGTCTGGCAAAAGCTAAGTCGTCGTCTCCGCCTAGTGGCGCAACTCCCATAACGCCTTGCAGATTTAAGTCGCTGCAATTGGAGATCGCCTCAGCCAGAGCCATAAGTTCATTTGGCAAAGCTCCGCCGCGATTATCAGTAGGTTCCGGATCAAGATTGGCTTGAATCAATACGCCTAGCGGAGACTCGCGATTGGAAACTGCTTTTGTAAGCGCGGTGACTAAGTCCATTCGATCCACGCTGTGAACTACATCGGCCCAAGCAGCGACACTTTTAGCTTTATTGGTTTGCAGTTGACCGATTGCGTGCCAAGTTAACTCGGTCGCCTTCACTTCATCATGCTTTGGCTTGGCTTCTTGGTCTCTATTTTCGCCAACATCTGTAACGCCCAGTCCTGCTAAAAAATCAACATCGCTAGCTGGCCAAGTTTTTGTAACAGCAATCAAAGTTACGTCATCACGACTTCGGTTTGCAGCTACGCATGCTTGCGCGATATCGCGCTCGACATCCTGCAGATTTGCCTGCAACTCCTGCAATCGATCCATGTTTCCTACTCTATGAGGTAGTTGGCAAAGCGATTACTAAGCCACCGCGGCCAGTTGGCTCGCCTGCTGCGCGACGGTATGAAAACAGTTCAGAACTTTCAAATGTGCACCCAGAGATTTCATGGATTTGAGTTACTTGTTTTGCGAGAACGGATGCAACTCCTGCAACTAAATCTAGATTTCTACTAGATGAGATTGCTGCTGGGCGCACATCCTGAAATTGTTCGACTCTTTCTGCTGGCACTTCATAACATTTGGCGCAAATTGCCGGGCCAATGATTGCCTGAGTGTGATTGAGCTGCGCCCCACTTGCAACAAATTCATCCAGCAGTGCTTGCATGACATTGGCCAGCACTCCCCGCCAGCCCGCATGTCCTACAGCAATCACGCCATTAACTGGATCCACCAATCCAAAGGGAACGCAATCTGCAGCTAGGGCGACTATTGCCAAACCTTTTTGCTTGGTAATCAGGCCATCGCCTGGCAAAGCTAATCCAAGTTCCGTAACAACTCGAACAGTTTTCCCATGCTCGGCATTCATTGCTGTGATCGCTTGGGCGCAAACTAGTTCCTGAGCAATCGCAAGGTTTGAGGCAACATGTTCGGCAGCATCACCCACATAAGAGGCAAGGTTCAACGAATCAAATGGGGACGAACTAGTTCCGCCATGTCGACTCAGC
>JBIKSW010000140.1:0-3298 GCA_044348415.1 Candidatus Nanopelagicales bacterium | reverse complement strand
GAGAATGCAGAATTTGCTCAGGCCGTAATTGATGCTGGCTTAATCTGGATTGGCCCACCACCACAGGCAATTCGCGATCTTGGTGACAAGGTATCGGCTCGACACATTGCCTCCCGCGCCGGCGCTCCACAGGTTCAAGGAACGCCTGACCCAGTTAAAGACAGTAAAGAAGTTGTTGCGTTCGCAAAGAAGCACGGTCTGCCAATTGCAATTAAGGCTGCTTTCGGTGGCGGTGGCCGCGGACTTAAGGTTGCGCGAAACCTTGAAGAAATTCCAGAACTTTTTGATTCTGCAGTTCGTGAAGCTGTTGCGGCATTTGGTCGCGGCGAATGTTTTGTTGAGCGATACCTTGACAATCCACGTCACGTCGAAACCCAGTGCCTTGCGGATGAGCATGGCAACGTAGTAATTGTTTCTACTCGCGACTGCTCACTCCAGCGTCGTCACCAAAAACTTGTAGAAGAAGCTCCGGCTCCATTCTTATCGCAAGCGCAAATTGATGAACTCTACAATTCAAGTAAAGCCATCATGAAGGAAGCCAAGTATGTTGGCGCCGGCACTTGCGAGTTCCTAATCGGTATAGATGGCACAATTTCATTCCTAGAGGTAAACACTCGTCTTCAAGTTGAACATCCAGTTTCTGAAGAAGTTGCCGGCATTGACTTAGTTCGTGAACAGTTCCGAATTGCACAAGGTGAAGCACTTGGTTACGACGATCCAGTTCTTCGAGGACATTCCATTGAATTCCGAATCAATGGCGAAGATCCAGGTCGTGGTTTCTTACCTGCTCCAGGTTCGTTAACTGTTTGGAATCCACCGAGTGGTCCTGGTGTTCGACTTGATTCAGGTTTCACTAAGGGTGATGTAATCGGAGGTAACTTCGATTCACTTTTGGCCAAGCTAATTGTTACCGGCCGGGATCGCCAGGAAGCTTTAGAACGTTCCCGTCGTGCGTTAGCCGAGTTTGAAATTGATGGCATTGCAACTGCGCTAACTTTCCACCGCGCGGTCGTTAGTGACCCAGCATTCGCTCCAGCTGATGCCGCTACCCCGTTCTCAGTACACACCCGCTGGATTGAAACTGAATTCAATAACACCATCCCAGCCTTCTCGGGTGGCGCAGGTGAACTTGCTGAACCAGATTCCAGAAACCCAATCACAGTTGAAGTTAATGGTCGCCGCATCGAAGTAGTTCTACCTGGCGACATGTCGATTGGATCCGGCGGCGGTGCAAAGAAATCAGCACGCAAGATTGGAAAGAAGTCAGGTGCTGCTGGTAGCGGTGACGCAGTTGTTGCTCCGATGCAGGGAACTATCGTCAAGATTGCCGTGACTGAAGGCCAAGAAGTAGCCCAAGGCGACCTTGTTGTTGTGCTTGAAGCTATGAAGATGGAGCAGCCTTTGACGGCTCATAAGGCAGGAATTGTCACTGGGCTAAATGCCGAAGTGGGAACTACAGTTCCAACTGGTACAGAGCTTATGGAGATTAAGTAAAACTTAATCAATGCTTATGGAGATTAAGTAATTCTTAATTCAAGCTTTGGGTTTGATGTAACTGCCTAGCGGCCTCAGCTATCGAACCTGAAAGCGACGGGTAAACCGTTATTGTCTGAGACATCTGATCAACGGTAAGTCTGTGTTCTACTGCCAGTGCGATTGAAAAAATAAGTTCGCTGGCTTTCGGTGCCACAACAACGCCACCTACTATGACACCGGTGTCTGGGCGACAAAAGATTTTTACAAAGCCTTCCGAAATGCCTTGCATTTTTGCGCGGGCATTAGTGGCTAACGGCAAGTTAAAAACATTGGCGCTTTCAGTTCCAGAATCAATATCTGCTTGGCTAACCCCTACTGTGGCAATTTCTGGATCCGTAAACACATTGCTTGAAACGGTTTCAAGATTTAGGGGGTGAACAGCATCGCCAAGGGCATGCCACATTGCAATTCGCCCTTGCATTGCCGCGACGGACGCCAGCATCATTACGCCAGTACAGTCGCCCGCTGCGTAAACGCCTCGAACACTGGTTCGAGAAACTTTATCCACTTCAATGAATCCAGCATCGTTGGTTTTAACACCAACTTTGGCTAAACCAAGGTTTTCGGTATTTGGCAATGATCCAACTGCCATCAAACAGTGTGAGCCAGTAACAACTTCACCTGATGCCAGTTCAACTGAAACACCAGTCTCGGTTCGAGTTACCTGGACTGCTCGGCTCTGCGATAAAACTTTCATGCCACGTTTTGCAAATACATCCTGAATAACTTTCGCTGCATCAGTATCTTCGCCAGGCAAGACTTGATCCCGCGAAGAAACTAAAGTCACTTGTGAACCTAGAGCTTGATATGCGCCAGCAAACTCCGCGCCAGTTACACCAGATCCAACAACGACCAAATCTGTTGGTAGTTCAGTGAACTCATATAGCTGTTTCCAGTTCAAGATCCGCTCACCATCAATCACTGCACTTGGCAATTCTCGAGGGCGGGCGCCAGTAGCCAAAAGCACCACTTCGGCAGCAAGCTGAACTTTGGTTCCGTCTGCTAAATCCACTTGGATGTTGCTGGCATCGATTAACTCAGCCTTGCCCGCTAGTACCGTTATGCCCTGCGAAATCAAGCGCTCGCGGATATCAGAACTCTGCGTGGCTGCCCATTTTTTCAATCGTGCATTTACATCTGCAATATCAATAGTCACATTCGTTGCGTGAACTCCAATTACAGAGCTGCCCTTGGCATCAACAGCTGCTTCAGCTACTGCAATTAACGCTTTACTTGGCACGACATCGGTTAACACAGCTGCGCCACCGACACCGTCACGTTCAATCAAAGTGACATCTGCACCCAGTTGGGCGGCAACTAGTGCAGCCTCATATCCACCGGGACCGCCACCAATAATTACAACCTTCGTCACAGGACTATTCTCTCGCAATTAAACGTTTGCAAAAACTTCCTTAACCATTTCCATAGTTGTTCCTGGGTGCACAAAGGCAAACCGTCCAATGGTTTCGCCTTGCCATGAAGTTGGCGTCACAAATGCAGTCTGGGATTCAATTAATCGGTCTTGCAAATCCCGATAGTCCTTGGCATTCCAGCCCTTTCGGCGCCAAAGCACCACTGAGAGTGAAGGTTCAATAACTAGTTCTAATTCGTCATGATCCCGGATGTAAGCGGCAACTTCATTAGTTAGCGAAATTGAAGCTTCAACTGCATCGCGGTATGCATCAGTGCCATTTACAACTACCGAGAACCAAAGCGGTAACCCACGCGCTCGCCTAGTTAAGTGATATGCCAGATCAGTTGG
>JBIKSW010000139.1:0-3304 GCA_044348415.1 Candidatus Nanopelagicales bacterium | reverse complement strand
GACATGTTCTGATTCTAGATGAAATCAAAGAATGACGACTGCGAAGATTTGGCAGCAAGCGGTTACCAAAAATCGGGTTCTTCATCAGTGGCCCGCCAGCAGTGCCAAGCAACAACACTTCGGTATGGAGAAAGGTGATCAGTGACTCCAATTACTTCTTTCTCAGTTGGCGTGTATCCCAGTCCTTGGATAATTCCCCAACCGCGGCGCACACCCAAGTCGCCAATCGGCCAGACATCAAGTCTGCCAAGTCGAAACATCATGAACATCTCGACGGTCCAACGGCCAATTCCCCAGAACTGAGTCAATTGCTTAATGACTTCCTCATCCGGTAACTGATCCACTGACTCCAGATCAAAGCCCTTTACTATCGCTTCGCTCAATTCAATGATCGTGCGCGCCTTGGCGTTGCTTAAGCCAATTTCGCGTAACTCCAGATGCCCTAACTTTAGAATTTTCGCTGGCTTAACTGGTGATCCAGTTTTTGCAATCAATCTGTGCGTGATGGTGTCTGCCGCTTTACCCGAAAGCTGTTGCCCAATTACCGCAAAAACTATCGTTTCAAAATGAGAGTTGTGTGCAGGCTCTTTGGATACTGGATAAAGCGGCGCATTCTCTAGGAATCTACCTAGGCGCTTATCTTGCGTTGCCAAATACTTTTGAATTGATTTAATCGATTTAAGTTTTGGTGGTGCTTTTGATTTCTCTGGCATTACGACCTGCGGGGTGAAGGCGTGAACTTTATTGGAAGTTCAATTGGTCCAGTGTTGCCACTATCTGGAAGATATGTGGCTCCCGAAAGAATTTCAAAGTCTGGAAGGCGTTGCGCTAATGCTTTATATGCTTCAGCCATATCAAGGCGCGCAACATAATGCCCCAAGCAATGATGCATGCCACCACCAAAACCAAAGTGAGGTGGCCTTTGCGCGGTTATGTCGAATTCAATTTTCTCAAACCTTCGTGGGTCGCTGCCAGATGGAATTGTTAACAAATGAATTGTCTTGCCTTGCGGAATCACTAGATCTTTGTATTCAACATCAACTGATGCTTCCCGGCTGACCCAAGTGATTGTTGGATTAACGCGCATAACTTCTTCGACAGCGCTTCGAGCTAAATCAGGATTTTCACCAAGATTGCGCCACTGGTCCATATGACTAGAGAAAGTTTGCATGCCTAGCCCGATTTGGTTTCGAGTCGTATCGAAGCCGGCGAAAATAATGAAGCTAACCAACATCAATAACTCATGATCGGTTATCTTTTTGCCATCCGAATTGGCTCGGATCAATGCCCCGACAAAATCATCACCATCGGTTCCTTGTCGAGTTTCAATTAGCGATTTAGAGATTTCTAGCAAACCCGACAATCCATGTTCAATTACTTCTAAGTCATCTTTGATCGTGACGCTGAAGACATATCCAAGTTCGGTTGCCAGGTCTGCAATCTCTCGCCAGTGCGATTTATCAATTCCTAGTAACCCTGTGATTACTCGCGCTGAATAGGCTTCGGCAAACTCACTCATGAACTCTGCAGTGCCACGCTCACAAAATCCATCGATTAGTTCATGGGCAAGTTCATAAAATGTTGGAATGAGTGGCTCAAGCACTTTCGGTGAGAAGGCAGGCCCTGAAAGCTTGCGGAGTCGAAGGTGGTCCTCACCTTCGATACTGAGCATGATGTCTGGCCACCACTGCGCCAACAACCCATCAGTTATGTCAAAGTGTGAAGGCCACCTGCGAGTACCTTGATAAAGCCGCTTGTCTTTGAGCAAAGCATTGGAATCTTCGTACCGCAAAATGGCAATTCCAAAATTAGTTGTTGCGTACCAGTGCTGTTCTCTGGCCTGCATGACTTGATCAGAGCGGATTGAAAAACCAGTCTCCGAAAAATCTAGGTGCGCAATGTTAGAAGTTTCGGGCATGTTAGAAATTAATCTTTTCCAATTCGCGGCCAAGTATCGCTGACGATGTAACCGTGTGGATATGGATCGGTTGGATCCAGCATGTGCTGATGAGTTCCAGTTAGCCAAGCTTGTCCTGCAATAGATGGAATGATGCCTGGCTTATCGCCAATCATTACTTCTTGTTCAATTCGGCCTTCGAAATGTGAACCGATGATTGAACGGCCTCGAATTCGATCGCCTAGTTTCATGACACCACGCGCATGCAAAACTGCCATTCGCGCCGAAACGCCAGTTCCAGTTGGCGAGCGATCAATTTTTCCTGGTTGGACTGCAACTGCGTTGTGACTTATAAGTGCGCCATTTTCTTCGAAAACTGGCATGGCCATTTGGCAAAACGAGAAGTGTGTCCAGCCTGGGATTGTGGGGTGAGAAAAAGTTAGTTGTTCGTTCGCGGCTTTGGTAATTCCAATTCCCATCACCGCAAGATCTCGAGCTTCACTTGGATCCAAGGTGAATCCCAATTCTTTTGCATTAACAATTACGAAGCTGTCGCCACCCCAAGCGGTATCAACCGTCAAGGTGCCTAAGCCAGGAACTTCCAGTTTGGTATCCAAGGTTGCCGCAAATGCTGGAACGTTATGAACCTTGATCTGCGTTGCCTTGCCGTCTTTGCAGGTTGCAAAAACTTCAACTAGTCCAGCTGGGGCTTCCATAAAGAAATGTGTTTCAGGTTCAACCATTGGAACAATCCCAGTTTCTAAAACCACGGTTGCAACGCACATTGAGTTTGAGCCAGACATCAGCGGAGTATCTTCTGGTTCCATAATGATGAATCCGACTGCGGCTCGTGGGTCCTTTGGTGGCACCAGCATGTTTACATGTCGAAACACGCCACCACGCGGTTCATTCAAAACAAACTGGCGAAGCTCATTGTCGGTTGCAATGAACCGAGACTGATCGTACAAAGTTTCGCCTGGAGGTGGGTTTACGCCACCAACAATGACGTCACCAACTTCACCTTCAGCATGGCAACTAACTACATGGATTGTTTTGATTGATCGCATGGATTCAAGTTTAGGCTTTCCAAACCTTGCCTAAGGCAGGAACGCTAAATCTAGTGAACGTGGAAATCGAAGGCTTGAGCCATGGCGGCATCGATTGCCTTTAGCGCTAGTTCAACTCGAGTCTCAACGCTTCCATCAAGTGCCATCCAAGATCTGCCAGTACTAATCAGATCATCTTCAAACTCTCGAGTCATAGATACTCGCAGTTCTTCGCTATCTCGAATCTTGTCTTGGACAAATGGGACACCGTCAGGTTGCGTTACAAAATAGATTCGATTCTGCGAGTCGCCAGGCATTGGCAGGGCTGCCTTCTCCCCCAAGTAACGACGTTCCCAGATAA
>JBIKSW010000005.1:0-11565 GCA_044348415.1 Candidatus Nanopelagicales bacterium | reverse complement strand
GCCATCACTGCAAGCAGTACTTGTGCGGTACAAATGTTGCTGGTTGCTTTGTCGCGACGAATGTGTTGTTCGCGAGTTTGCAGTGCTAATCGGTAAGCAGTGTGACCATCAGCGTCAACGCTAACTCCAACAAGTCGGCCAGGAAGTGAACGCTCTAGTCCGGTACGAACTGCCATGAAGCCAGCGTGTGGGCCACCGAATCCCATTGGAACACCGAAACGCTGTGACGAACCAACCACGATGTCCGCACCAAGTTCGCCTGGTGACTTGATGACTGTGAGTGCTAGCAAGTCAGTTGTAACACCAACAAGAATTTCGCGCGCATGAGCAGCTGTGATTATCGGTTCAATGTTACGGATCTTGCCGCTGCTACCTGGGTAACTTAGAAGAACGCCGAAGCTATCTGGTATCTCTTGTGAGTCCACATCGATAAGCGCAAGTTCAATCCCAATTGGTTCAGCGCGAGTAGCGAGAACCGCAAGTGTTTGTGGATGGGTATCGGCATCGACTACGAAAACATTTGACTCACTCTTTGAAGTACGACGCATCAACGTCATGGCTTCCGCTGCTGCAGTTGATTCATCAAGAAGAGACGCACTAGCAATGTCGAGTCCAGCTAGATCGGTAACCATTGTTTGGAAATTGATCAGCGCCTCTAGACGACCTTGTGAAATTTCAGGTTGGTAAGGCGTGTACGCGGTGTACCAAGCAGGATTCTCGGTGATGTTTCGAAGAATTACACCAGGTGTATGAGTTCCGTAGTAACCAAGACCAATCATTGAAGTTAAAACTTCATTTGCATCTGCGAACATACGAAGTTCGGCAAGCACCTCAGCTTCGGACGCACCTTCCGCTAGTGCAAGTGGTGCTGGGTTTTGAATGTTTGTTGGAACTGCATCTCTACTTAACTCATCAAGTGAGCTGTAACCAACGAAGCTAAGAATTTTGGCCAAGTCCCGGTTGTTTGGACCTATGTGGCGATCTGCAAACTGTGCGTAAGAATCCTGCTGTGCTTGCACTGACATTGTGTACCCCAAAAACGATAGACGGATAGACCGTTGCCGGTCCTCCCCCTCTGTCATGGATACTTCAGAGTTGCTGATTCCAGGTGGTCCTGTCGCCTGAGAGGTTCTGGGGAGCATTGCCCCTTCGGCGGCGCACTGGCTGTGCGCTCTCTCCCACACGGAATCTGTAGCAACTAAATGTTACTACCTCACCGCGAAAAAAGTACGGCTATTCGCCGGCTACTCGCGCTCGACGGCGCATTGAAAGTTCGTCACTGCCATTAACTACTGAATCCGATATGTCTGAATTGCTCACTGCGTACTCAGACTGATCACTTGGCAGCTGGGATAGTGAGCCTTCGATTTCCTGCCAAACCCGTCCAATTGCGATACCGAATACACCCTGACCACCAGCTAGTAGGTCAATAACCTCATCTGGGGACGTGCATTCATAAACGCTGACGCCATCACTCATTAGGGTCACCTGCGTTAAGTCAGTGGTGCCTCGAGCGCGTAAGTGCTCGACAGCGGTGCGAATCTGCTGAAGTGATACCCCAGTGTCTAGCAGACGCTTAACAATTTTTAGTTCGAGGATGTCTCGGAAGCCATAAAGTCGGGAGGTTCCTGAGCCGGTGGCTGGGCGAACAGTAGGAAGTACCAGTGACGTGCGTGCCCAGTAATCAAGCTGACGATAAGTAATTCCAACCACTCCAGCTGCTACTGGTCCGCGGTAGCCGACCTCTGGCAACGAATCCATGGCGCTGTCGTCAAAAAGTAAACCCTGTTCCCCGGCTTTAATTGCAGCAGCATCGCGTGCGATATCGCGTTGACGTTGTGCTGTTGTGTCTGGCGTATTGCCTAGATCAGACATGCAGTGCTCCTGAGAACAACAGGGAGGGACGACTTATCGTCCCGCGGGGAACCTGTGTCCTTTCACAATAGAACTAGCGAATATCTAGGTCAAAGACATTGGCATTCGACACGCCGAAGTCTTACCCTAAACCTTTAGTTGAGATTCATAAACCCGAAATAGATGGGTTTTTGCTCATTAGCTTTTCGCCAGCCAGCGGGCTAACTAAAGTCCTCAGGCTGGATGTCATCCAAGAAGGCGCGGAACTTATCGAGTTCCTCTTGTGACATGTCACTATCTGTGAAGGCACCATCATTTGGCTCAAAGTCATCGTCTATCGCCAAGTCCATGCCAGCAAAATCCATGACCTCTTGGGCTACGAAGACCGGAACTTGATTTCGAATCGCCAAGGCTACGGCGTCAGATGGACGAGCGCTGATCGAATCGTGGTTTAGGAAATTGATCGTGGCGTAGAAAGTGCCTTCAACCAACTCACTGACAGTTACCGATGTGATTTGTCCACCCAGTTGGCTGATTACGTTGGCCAACAAGTCATGAGTAAGCGGTCTAGGTGGCTCCACGCCATCAAGAGCTAGCGAGATTGCAGTAGCTTCTGCGGTGCCAATCCAAAGCGGTAAGTAACGCGTGGCCTGCTGATCGCGCAGGATCAATACCGGCTGATTTGAAGGTAACTCAAGTCGTACACCGACGACATCTACTTGTCTCACAAAGCCAATACTATGCGTAACTGGCTATTTCTGACGTTCGATAACTTCCCGAATCAGGAGTCCATGCAGCGCGGTAATCGAGTTTGCTAGTTGCAAAGTAAGTTCCTGGGCTTGGGCACTGGCATTTGCACCCTTGCCTGCTGAAGCGCTTTTCACTATCGGCGCAAACAGGTCCACTTCCCTGCTGGCGCTAGAAAGCACTGTCTTTAAATGCCGTGGCTCTAAGCCAAATCCGCGCAGAGTAACTGCGAGATTAACAACCGCTGAGGCAGTCACTGAGAAGTAGCTTTGACTATCTGGCTTAATCAACCCAAATTCAACTAATTGGTCTATGAATTCCGCATCAGCTCCGGTATCTGCCATCAATTCAAGCCGGTTCATACGAACAGTAAGCATCTGGTTCGAGATATCTATTGCTTCGGTGCTAACTAAAGCTCGTGGAGCCTTCGGAGTAACGTCACCTACGACTGCTGGTTGTAGACCTCGATTCAAAGCATCAATATGTTCCTTGATAACACGAAGCGGCAAAAAGTGGTCGCGTTGCATGCGAAGCACGTATCTAAGGCGCTCAACATCTACCAAAGAGAACTTGCGATACCCACTTGCTGTGCGCTCCGGCGATACCAGCCCGTTGGTTTCAAGGAAACGAATCTTAGAAATGCTTATGTCTTCAAACTCATCACGAAGTCGAACTAATACATCGCCAATACTGAGTAACGCTGGCGATTCTTTCGAGAAGTCATACTCCGGCGAATTCATCTATTGACCTACAGATGGAGCCAGTACAAAAACGAATCTAAATTTGCCGATCTGCAATTCATCACCATTTACAAGCACTGTGTTGGTGACGCGATGTTTGTTTACGTAAGTTCCATTTAGGGAACCTGAGTCACTTAATACCCAGTCAGAGCCAACTAACGAAACCGATGCGTGCTTTCGAGAAACCGTTACGTCGTCAAGAAAAACTTTGCTATCTGAGGAACGACCGATACTCATTGGTTCATTAGCAAGGAGTGGGAACTGCATTCCCTCTAAGGCGCCGCGACGAACCAAAAGGTATGCGGTGCCACCAGCTAATTCAGCTATCTTTGCGGAATCGATCGGACCAATTTCGCCAGTTTCCGGATCACCGGGAATTGGGATCACACCAGTTGCGTCAGACTCCAGAGACACTGCTTTAGTTAGCTCTGGCTCGTCTCCATGACCACTCATGTCTCTACCTTAACGTGAGGGTTAACTTGAGGTGAGTGCCTGGTAGGCCGCTGCGTCCATAAGTGCGGCTGCCAATTCTGTGGCATTCCCACTGACGCGAACGTCGACAATCCAGCCATTCTTGTATGGATCGCTGTTCAAGGTATCTGGCGCAGTTTCGATCGCATCGTTTCGAGCGATTACTTCGCCAGAAACTGGGGCGTAGATGTCGCTAACGCTCTTAGTGGACTCAACCTCACCGCAGGTACCCCCAGCAGTCAGGCTGTCTCCCACGTTTGGCAGGGATACGAAAACGATGTCACCTAGGGCGTCTTGGGCGTAGTCAGTGATTCCGAAGCGAATAGTGGATTCATCAATAACCTGAACCCATTCGTGCTCGGCGGTGTAATTCAAATCTGCAGGTATGTTGCTCATAAATAAATCGTACGGCATTCAGGCTTACGATTTTGGCAGGGGCACGATAGCCGAAATGTCCACATTTTCGCTCTCGCTGATAGTTACTTCACCGCCGCCAGAGCCAACGGTGTCCACCAGTCCCCCTGGGATTTCAATCGCTGGAATCAAGACTGACGGATCGCCGATTGCCGAAATCGTAATTGGTACCTGTAACGCAGTTCCGCTCACTGTGATGCCGCTCGTACTGTCTGCAAACCAACTGTTGGCTACTAGACGAACCGCGAGACCACGATCTGAGATTTGGATAGCTGTTGCTCCGGCATCACGTAGTTCCTGAATTGCATCAATCAATGTGGAAGCAGTGAGGTTACCTGAGATTGAAATTTCAACACCAGTTCCAATGATTGGTTCACTACCGGCTAATACGCCCAGTGCATCCGCTCTACGTTTTGCTTCGTTGAGCGCTGAGTATTCATCTCCACCCAATAATGTCTCACGAGCATTTTCAAGTCTGGAATTTTCAGCTTCCAGTCTTGCCTCGCGCTGAGCTAAATCATCAAGCAAACTCACCAGATCGCTTTGACGAGCATTTGCCAAAATAGATTCTGATTCGTTGTCCGCAATTGCTGCAGTCAATGTAAAGCCAAGCACGACGAACAAAACTGTAATTACGACTTGGGTGCCACTGCGCTGTGGCGATAGCGTGCGCCTTAATCGAAAGCGCGCTTCTTCTCCAGAGCGAGCCGGTCTAGCTCTTCTTGGTGCTGAATGCATTCCCATTGCTAAGCCTTTAGCAAGTGTCGTCTAATAGCCGCGACGTTTGCGAAGATGCGCATGGTCAGAACAACAACAACGCCAGTTGACATCTGGGAACCAACACCAAGTTGATCGCCAAGGAAAACAATTACTGCGGCCACCAGAACGTTGGATAAAAATGAGATGACGAAAATTCGGTCATTGAACAAACCGTCAAGCACGGATCTAAATGCGCCAAAAACAGCGTCCAATGCAGCTACGACAGCAATAGGTAGATAAGGCTGTAACCAAACTGGAACAGTTGGCTGCAATAACAGACCAAGCACAATGCCAACTAGCAAACCAATGGCTGGAATCACGGCGTATCCTCACTATTCCTAGAAGTTGAACTAGCAGCTGGCAAAGTTACGTTACCCACTGTTTGCAGTTCCCAGATTACGCCGTATTTGGTCTCTAGCTCTTCAAGCAGAAGCCCAGCAGGGTTGTCTCGAAACCGACCAGCAAGTTGGTCAGCGTCTGGACCAATAGCGGTAACTACGTAGGGCGGAGACATTGGACGGTAGTTGATCAAGATAGCTTCACCGGCAGCCCGGATCGCAGATGTTGGAGTGAGGCGCCGGCCATTAATTGCGATGTCAGTGGCGCCTGCCTGCCATAGCCCGTTAACAATCATTTGCAGATCGCGGTCAATTACCTTTCCTGGCGAAGATTCATCACTTGAAAGCGGGTCAATCGGAGCATCGTCTATGGTTACCGTCACGCCATCACCCGCTACTTCGGTCTGCCCGGTTGCTATTCGGAGACGATCCAATCTCTGTCGAGCCTGCTCGCCCAATGAAGTGCCAGCTAAAGTTGCAGCTTCGGCGTTAAGCAAATCGTTTTGCGCAGTAAGTACTGTCACTTCGAGTTCTTGCACGCGTCGATCTGCGGCCGTCACTCTCTCTACCAACGCGTCTCTGGTCAGCGATGTCTCACTGGCTTGAGTCCTGGTCTGAGCTATAGCCATACCTAGAACTAACGTCACCAGGGTTGCAGCGGCTGCAATGAAAAGTACCCGCAGTCTCCCACTATCTTGATTTGGCGCGGTGTTCTCGTAATCTGATGCCAATGCATCAGCAAGTAGAGCATCTAACGATGCATCAACGCGCATTACGCTCACTTCTCATTTCTAAAACTTGTCGATAGTAAAGAAGACCTGCGTACCAATACATAGTGATACCCCAAATTAAAAAGGCCCAACCAAATACGTAAGCAACCTGACCCACTAATCCTGCAAAAGATCCCAGCAGAATCAGCGGCAAGGCATAGAGCAAGTTCATGGTCGCCGCTTTGCCAACAAAATGAACTGGCACACCGGTGTATCCGAAGCGCTTTAAATAGATCAAGAGCAGCGACATCAGCACGTCGCGAAGAATCAGTAATACAACTACCCAGATCGGTAATAGATCACGAATGTAGAGCGCTGCTAATGCTGCAACGACATAAAGTCGATCGGCCAAAGGATCTAGCAATTCACCCAATCGGCTGAATTGATTCAACTTCCGAGCCAGATAGCCATCGAGCCAATCTGTAAATGAGCTAACGATTAACACCGCAAGGGCTAGTCCGTCATTTTCAGGGCCAACAATCAACCAAAAGAAAACTGGAACACCCAGTAATCGCAGCGCACTAAGTGCATTAGGGATTGTCCAGTTGCTACTGGCCGTACCTAACTGCGTTGGATTGTCCATAACTTAAGCCTACGGTCATCCATAGAGTTTCTATGCGATAACCTTTCTCGAGAAAGAAAGATAAGCCCTGGTACTCCAACTGGCAGAGAGCGCGGTCTCAAACACCGTTCAGTGTGGGTTCGAATCCCACTCAGGGCACCACTTCAAGAAATCAAAGAGCGGTTAGCGAACCTCTGATACCAGCGATCTGACCCAAAACCCCGTTTATAAACTTGCCAGACTCTGGCGTGCTCAAAGTAGCTGCAATTTCAACGGCTTCGGATACTGCAACTCCACTATCCACTTCAGGACGCCACAACAATTCGGCTATAGCCACACGAACAATGGCACGATCCACTGCTGGCATCCGCTCCAGTGGCCAATCTTGCGAATATGTAGAGATCACTTCATCTATTCGATCGATGTTTGTTTCTACTAACCCAGCTAGTTCGATCGCATAATCATTGACATCCGGATTGCGTTCGAATACATCTGAAGCTGTTACGCCGCGTTGTTCAGCTTCAAAAAGCGATTCAACGGCGCGTTGTCGAGCTTTGGTTCTAGTGCGCACTTAGTTAACTCGACCTAGGTACGAACCATCTCGAGTATCCACCTTTACTTTGGTGTTTGATTCGATGAAAAGTGGAACCTTAATCTCTGCGCCGGTTTCAAGCGTTGCTGGCTTGCTGCCTGCACTTGAGCGGTCTCCTTGCAAACCTGGTTCGGTGTAAGTGATCATAAGTTCAACGCTGGCTGGTAATTCCAGATAGATAGGCAGATCATTGTGAATTGCCACAACGCCTTCTTGGTTCTCAAGCATGTACTTAGATCCATCGCCAACAATTGCATCAGACAATGTGTACTGCTCGAAAGTCTGTAGATCCATAAAGATCCAACCATCACCATCACGGTACAAGTACTGCATGTTGCGCTTGTCTACGTCAGCGGTTTCTACTGAGACTCCAGCATTGAAAGTCTTGTCCACAACTTTGCCCGAAAGAATGTTCTTCAGCTTGGTACGAACGAATGCCGGACCTTTACCTGGCTTAACGTGCTGAAACTCAACAACAGCCCAGAGTTGTCCATCGATGTTTAGGACAAGTCCATTTTTTAGATCATTAGTTGAGGCCACTTGCACTCCTTGTTAGGTATTTACAGTTCCAGTAGTTCATAGGGCAAATTCGTAAGGTTTAAGTAACCGTTGGAATTAACAACAATCGTGTCCTCGACTCTCACGCCACCCTTGTCTTTCAGGTACGCGCCAGGCTCAATGGTTATGACTGTATTAGGCATAATCTTAGCGGTTTCAACACGACCAAAGAACGGATCCTCATGGATGGCAAGTCCGACGCCATGACCAAGTCCATGAGTAAAGTAGTCGCGATATCCGCTATCTGTAAGCGCTTGATTCACAGCACCTTCTACATCAGCAAATTCAATGTCTGATCGAATGGTTTCTCTGCCACTTGCTTGCGCCTCTGTTACCGCTGCGTGCAATTCAATTTGCCAACTACTCGCCTGCCCAATTACAACGGTCCGTGTGCAATCTGCGTGGTAACCATTAACTTTGGCACCGAAATCAATCTTAAGAAGATCGCCAGACATCACTTCTCGATCTGTGGGTTCGTGATGTGGAATTGCGCTGTTGGGACCAGATGCCACTATCGAGGCGAAAGCTATGTCGTCAGCACCAAGTTCACGCATTCGCTGTTCTAAGTTGTTGCGAATCGCTTTTTCGGTCTGCCCGACGCGCACCGATCCAATGATGTCCGTAAACGCATTGGTTGAGATCTCACATGCCTGTTTGATCAGAGCGATTTCTGACTCATCCTTTACAACCCTCATGCTTTCAACTAAGCCGGTTCGGCTGGTGAATTGGTGTTCGAAAGACAAAACTAACTTCTGATAAGAGTCAATTGAAAGATCAGTACCTTCAACAATCACTTCGGACTTAGCAAGCTTGCCCAGAAGTAACTCAGGAAAATTGTGACCTATAAACACCTGCAAGTCAGGTACTTGTTGCGCCGCTTGAATCTCGTAGCGTGAATCAGTGGCAAGGATTGCAGTCGAATCAGTTACTAAAAGTGCAGCATTAGATCCAGTAAAGCCAGATAAGTATCTGACGTTTAACAAGTTAGAAATGAAAAGACATTGACCTGGCTCTATTTCAAGCTGAAGCCGGCTAATTCGATCTAGCGTCACAACTTGGCTAAAGCGTTCAATGCTAAGACGTATGACTGCGCGCCAAAACCACTGATTGTTCCCTTGGAGATTCCAGAGATCAGTGAGGTGTGGCGAAACTCTTCTCGGGCAATCGGATTGCTTAGATGCACTTCGATTAATGGTGCAGTCAGCATTGCCGCTGCATCTCGAATTGCCACTGAGTAATGAGTAAAAGCTGCTGGATTCATGATGACTGCAACATCCGACTTAGCGGCTTCGTGCAACCAGCCAATCAAAGTTGCTTCATCATTTGTCTGGCGAAAATCAATGCTCATATCTAGCGCAGATGCAGTCTCTTTGCAGAGGCTTTCAATTCCAGCAAGCGTTAAAGTGCCATACAGTTCTGGCTCACGGGTTCCTAATTGATCAAGGTTCGGCCCGTTAAGAATCATCACATTAAGCATGGTCTTCAGCCTGCCCTAATTTTGCATGTGCAGCAATCAGCAACGCCGCATCAGGACCTTCAAGGATTGCTGGCTTACCGACTTGCTCAAGAATTATGAATCTAAGTTGGGAACCGCGACTTTTCTTGTCAATCCGCATGGCATCGTGCAGCTGATTAAAAGTGCCTCGATTGTAGGTAACCGGCAAGCCCACGCCACTCAAAATTCTGCGATGACGCTCAACAGTGTCTTGATCTAGGCGTCCTGCTAGTTGTGACAGATTCGCTACGAACATCATGCCAACGCTGACTGCGTTGCCGTGGCGCCAAGAGTAATTTTCAACTCGCTCCACTGCATGTCCAAAGGTGTGACCATAGTTCAAGATCTCGCGACCTGCCGAAGTGCCTAAAGTCTCGCGTAAGTCAGTTCCGACAACGTCTGCTTTCACTTGGATAGCACGAGCAATAACTTCCGGCGCGTGAACCCAACCAGAACTCTGGGCGCCAAGCATGTCTGACTCAATCAAGTCCAGAATCTTCTCATCCCGAATAAACCCACACTTAATAACTTCAGCAAGTCCTCCGATGTAGTCATCGCGAGTTTGTGAGTCCAAAAAATTCATGTCACAAATCACAGCCGAAGGTGAGTAGATAGCACCTACCAGGTTCTTACCTTCACTGGTGTTGATTCCAGTCTTACCACCCACTGCTGCATCAACCATTGCTAACAAAGTTGTTGGAACATGGATGACTTTGATTCCTCGCAGCCAGGTCGCGGCAACGAATCCAGCTAAGTCAGTTGTTGCACCTCCGCCTAGGGAGATAATGATGTCGTTTCTAGTGAATCCGGCCTTACCCAGTGCCATCCAACAAAATTCGAGTACAGATGATGTCTTGGCATTTTCGGCATCAGGCACTTCAATCGAAATTGACTCAACTGATGCTAAATCCTGTCGCAACTTCCCTGCTGCTGCCTGCATCGATTGCGGATGAATAACCGCGATCCGAGAAGCTCCGTCAATGTGATGGCTAACTTCAGACAAAATGTTGCGGCCAACAAAAACCTGGTAAACGTGTTCGGCAGTTACTTGGATCGACTTCATGATGCATCACTTTTTTTCAATTCCGAAACTATCTCGGCGACTACTTCAGATGGAATTAGCTTGGACGTATCCACAGCAATAGTTGCTACCTCTTTGTAAAGCGGCTCGCGCGCTGCCATCAGATCAGCAAGTTGACCTCGAACATTTCCCAGCAAAAGTGGACGATTCCGGTTCATGCCAACACGATCTACAGCTTGCGCCAAACTGGCAACTAACCAAACTGCAGTTGCGTCCTTAACTTTGGCTCTAGTGTCATCATTTCCAAGCGAGCCGCCACCAAGTGCTAACACGACATTGTCTGAACCAAGTAGTTCAACAATCGTGTCATGTTCGAGCTGTCGGAAGACTGGTTCTCCATCTTGTGTGAAGATGTCTGAAACGCTTTTACCAGCACGGGCTTCAATTACTTGATCACTGTCAAAGAATTCCACAGCTAACTCTTTTGCTAAGAGTTTGCCAACGGTAGTTTTTCCAGCGCCTGGGACACCAACTAAAACTATGGTCGGCATATCAAATCCTTAGATTCGATTTAAACGCTTCGATGTTTCGTGCAGTTTCAGAAACATGGTCGCCACCGAACTTCTCGAGAAGCGCTTCAGCTAGAACTAATGCGACCATCGCTTCTGCAACAACGCCCGCAGCCGGAACAGCACAAGCATCACTGCGCTGCGAGATAGCCGTGGCAGGCTCTCCGGTGTTTACATCGATTGTCGATAGTGCGCGGGGCACGGTAGAAATTGGTTTCATCGCGGCGCGAACTCGGATGGCATCACCAGTACTCATGCCACCTTCAGTTCCACCGCTGCGTGCAGTCTCGCGATGGATCTCGCCGTCTTCTCGGTAAATCTCATCATGTGCCATAGAACCTCGACGACGAGAAGTTTCAAATCCATCGCCAACTTCAACACCCTTAATGGCTTGAATTCCCATCAATGCGGCAGCGAGCTTGCTATCTAGTCTGCGATCCCAGTGCACATGCGAACCTAATCCGACGGGCACACCATGGGCTACAACTTCGACCACACCGCCAAGTGTGTCTCCATCAGACTGCGCTGACGTAACTTCGGCTTGCATGGCAGCGCTAGCTGAAGGTGAGAAACATCTAACTGGATCTTGATCAATCTTTGCTAAATCTGAAAAGTTTGGAATCTCATCTGAGTCAGTTGCCACGGTGCCAATGCTCACCACGTGGCTCATCACTG
>JBIKSW010000138.1:0-3313 GCA_044348415.1 Candidatus Nanopelagicales bacterium | reverse complement strand
ATTCGCTGGAGTCGCATAAGGATGTTTTAGATGTCCTAGCTACTGCAGGTTTAGTTGCCCCACTGCGATTGATCAAGGGTGACTCGAACCCGGATACTTCAACCGCCATTGCACAGTAATACTTTTGGAGACGATGCATTTTTCAGGTAACTGACCCAATACGGCAAGATGTAACCATGGGTCGGACGCTTGTCATTACGAATGATTTCCCACCCCGTCCTGGCGGAATCCAAACGTTCGGGTATGAGATCGTTCGCAGATTCGAACCAGACTCAGTAACCGTACTCACCTCCGACTGGCATGGTGCAGCCGAATTTGATGCGGCGCAAGATTTCAAGATTATTCGTGCCCAAACTCAGACATTGTTGCCATCAAAATCTACGTTGGCTATGGCCAGAGAAATTGTTGTCGCAGAAAATATCACTCGAGTTTTGTTTGGCGCAGCGGCTCCGCTTGGATTGTTGGCCTCACCACTACGAAAACTTGGTGTGCAAAACATTGTGGGAATGACTCAAGGGCACGAAACCGGTTGGGCAATGACGCCGGGTATGCGACAAGCTTTGCGCAAAATTGGTAACGACACTGATCATCTGACCTACATCAGCGAGTACACGCACAAGAAGATTGCAAAAGCTTTAAGCCCAGATGCAGCGTCAAGAATGCGTCGAATTGTTCCGGGCGTTAATGTCACCGAGTTCTCGCCTGCAAACGGAGTAGTTGGAAATCAATTAAGAGCAGATCTGGGCTGGATGGGTCGTCCGGTAATTGTTTGCGTGTCTCGACTTATGGCTCGCAAAGGTCAAGATGAATTGATTCGCGCACTACCTGAAGTCCATCGAACTTCGCCAAAAGCCAGTTTGATCATTGTGGGTGAAGGTCCATATCGAAAGGACCTTGAAAGCCTTATCAAGAAGTTGCGCCTTGAGGAGTTTGTTCATCTCACTGGGAAGGTAAGTCAAACGGATTTATCAAAGTGGTACGCAGCTGGTGACATCTTTGCCATGCCTTGCCGTACGCGAGTCGGTGGCTGGGATGTCGAAGGCCTTGGCATTGTCTTTCTTGAAGGATCAGCCACTGGACTCCCAGTAATCGTAGGCGATTCGGGAGGTGCAATCGATGCTGTACTTGATGGCGAAACTGGATTCTTGGTGGACGGCAATAACACAGGAGAAATCGCACAGCGAATTTCTTTTCTGATTTCAAATCCAGATGTTGCAAAACAAATGGGTGAAGCTGGGCGAAATTGGGTAACTCAAGAGTGGACCTGGGATCAGAACTTTAAGAAGCTGGATGGATTGCTTTCGGGCTTGGATTTTGCTGACTGATTTCGTTCATGTTCTGCCACGCAATAGCTGTTGCCCACAACAGAGTCAGAATTCGAATCGTATGCGCAGCAACGGCATAGAAACCACCTTGCTGGAAATCTAGGTACAACCATGGATAAATGAATTGTCCGATTCCAGCACTTATAAAAATCAATCCTAAAATTCTTCTAAAGTTTTGCTGGGGCGCAAAGGCGCATACGGCTAATAGACCTAAAACCCAAACCATGTACTGCGGTGACAGGACTCGACTTGTCACGATAGAGATCAAAACTGCCAGCAACGCAATGTCCGCCGGATTCGCTGAACTCAATCTTCCAGAGACTCTCCAGAAAAACAGAATGCCAAGTAGGGCAATACCAACCAAAGTAATAAGCAATGAAACAAGAGTGGTTCCTGAAGCTACTACTTCTATTGCACCAAATTGAAATGCTGACGAGACATTGCTGGGACCCGCGTTCCAGAGTTGATAGGGAAGTGCGCCAACCGATTCAATCTGCAGTCCACGTGAGCGCTGCCCACCAATAAACGAAAAGCTTTCACTCCACCAAAGACTCAACAGCAAACTTCCAGTCGCAAAAGTGAAGGCGAACCAGGCGATTACTTTAAGTGCCGCACCCTTAGGAGTAGCAAGTAACAAAAGTACGGGCCACACTTTCAGGAGGGCGCCGACTGCAATAGCGATTCCAAACTTGCGAGATTGTCCAACTGAAAGCAATGCCGCAACCGCAGCCAGAGTTACGAAGACATCAAATCGACCAAGGATGATAGGTCCCATAATCAGTGGAGCAAGAATCCAAATTAAAACCGGTGTTGAGTTTTGTAGTTCACGTCCACGGCGAAACAAAAGCCAGTAGATAGCAAAGTCAGCAAGTAATGCGAGAAAAACAAATCCCACGGTATTCCCGGCAATTAGGTAACCGGCAAGAAACACCACAGCTGCCAATGGTGGGTATTGCCACATTGGATCATTGATTGGAAAGAAAGAGTCGGCGATGTTTCCAGCCCACCAGTCATACAACCGAACATCGCTGAACAAAAACTCAGATTTAGGGTAGAAGATGATTCCAAAACCGGAAAGCAAAACCCAAACTCTTGTTGCCAACCAGCCTGAAGTCAGTGGAACTACCCGCATGGATTTCCGATCTAGGGACAGGATGTAAGAGTTCTAAGCGTAATGGAGCGATTAAACGGTGCATCCAAAAACCGCCAAAAGCGCCCAATTCCTAGGTCAGTAATTGCTGATAGGGCTTTCGTTGGCTACCGTAAGGGTTGTGTCTGAACGCGATAACTTTTACAAGTTTCTAAAGAAGGTTGCCATTGGTCCGGCAATTGAGGTCGCATTCCACCCATGGGTTGAAGGCTTAGAAAACATCCCAGAAACTGGTCCAGCAATTCTGGCCAGCAACCACTTATCTTTTTCCGACTCGATTTTCCTGCCGATTGCAGTACCAAGAAAAATTACCTTCATGGCTAAGAGTGAATACTTTGAAGGCCCAGGCGTAAGAGGAAAAGCAACCGCTGCATTCTTCCGTGGCGCCGGCCAAGTTCCAGTCGACAGAACTGGTGGAAATGCCAGCACAGCTGCAATCAGCACTGGAGTTCGCCTTCTAGGTGAAGGCCACTTGCTTGGAATTTATCCAGAAGGAACTCGTTCTTCAGATGGTCGCCTCTATCGAGGTAAAACAGGTGTTGCGCGCATGGCACTGGAAGCCAAAGTGCCTGTCATTCCAGTTGCGATGATCAATACCGAAATGGTGCAACCGATCGGAAGATCACGCCCTAACTTTGGTGTTGAAGTTGGTATTCGAATAGGTGAGCCGCTTGATTTCTCGCGCTACTACGGAATGGAAGATGACCGCTTCGTCTTACGGTCATTGACTGACGAAATCATGTATCGAATTATGGATCTATCTGGTCAAGAGTACGTAGATAAATATGCTTCACGATCGAAGCGACCTGAATAACTTAGTTTGTGCAAGCCAGTTAGT
>JBIKSW010000137.1:0-3314 GCA_044348415.1 Candidatus Nanopelagicales bacterium | reverse complement strand
TCGCAGCGCCAGTTGCCATCTCGAGCGCCACTTGTGCCTGCACCGCTCCACCTTCAGCCAGCAAAGTTTCAGAAACTCCAAGGAGACTTGACTTTAAATCTGTTGCATAGGCAATAACGCCGCCGCGGAAGATTTGTGAGGCGCCGGGTATTGAAGTGATAGTTGAGCCCAACTGTCCACCTGTGATCGACTCGGCAGTGGCAACCGTTCTGCCCTGCATTGCATATACAACTGTTACAGCTAGTGAATCGATGTCAGTCGTCATGATGCGGCTCTTTTCATTGGCCTAGTATGTCAAAAAATTAATCTTTACGTGGTTTTACTCGAGCCTTTAACACGTAATCGATACCCGTTGTGATCGTTAATGCTAAAGCAACCCCAAGAGACATCTGCGCAACTGCGTCAACCCAACCGTTAAGTGGAACCAGGAAGGCAACGATTGCAACTATCTGACTGACCGTCTTGACTTTGCCGCCACGACTGGCGGGAATCACACCTTGCTTGATTACCCAGAATCGCAACAGGGTTATCGCAACTTCTCTGAAGATTATGATGCCCGTTACCCACCAAGCAATCTCACCCTGAATCGAAAGTGCGATTAAGGCAGTTCCGATTAGAGCCTTATCCGCTATTGGATCGGCAATCTTTCCAAAATTTGTAACCAAGCCATAACGCCTGGCCCACACACCATCGACAAGATCTGTAAGTGCTGCAATCAAAAACACCGCAGCGCTTGCCCACTGCGCCGCTTCTGTCTGTTCAATCGCGAGAACTAGATACCCAAAAATCGGAACCATGAACAATCGAGCAACAGTCAATATGTTTGGAATGTTCAGCACTGGAACTTCGTTATTTGGATCACCCAAATGATCTGGAATTGGTGGATGCGTCATTACGAAATCTGCTTTGCAACTAGATCGACGCCTATGGCATCAATTACAACGGCGCGCACGATACTTCCCACAGGCAGTTGCTGATCAGAAACTATAGTTGTCGAACCATCGACTTCTGGGCCTTGATGTTCACTACGGCCCTGATTACCAAGTTCTTCAACTAGAACAGATACCTCTTGACCGATCCGACTGCGTGCCACATCTTCGCTAGTTCTTAACGCTACTTTGCTTACCGCTTCATGTCGCGATACAACTTCATGCTCCGGGAGATGTCCATCTAACTTCACGGCTGCCGTGCCATCCTCATCGGAATACGCAAAGACACCGACAGCATCAAGACGAGCACCATAAATAAACTCAATCAACTCGGTAACGTCGTCTTCTGTCTCCCCTGGGAAACCAACTATGACGTTAGTTCGAGCACCAGCAAGTGGATTGTGAATTCGAATTGCACTTAACAAATCAAGGAAGCTATCCGTTCCACCAAACCGTTTCATGCGGCGCAGCACTGCATTACTTGCGTGCTGGAAGGACAAGTCGAAATATGGCACGATCCCAGGAGTGTTCGCAATTACGCTAATCAAATCTGGGCGCATCTCAGCTGGCTGTAGATATGAAACTCGAACCCACTCAATACCTTCTGGCTGAACCAATAGCGGCAAAAGTTTTTCTAGTAACCGAAGATCGCCAAGGTCCTTGCCATATGAAGTTGAATTTTCGCTGACCAAAAGCAGTTCGCGAACGCCATTCTCACCTAGCCAGGCGGCTTCCTCAAAAATTTCACCCGGATCTCGAGACACAAACGAGCCACGGAAAGCTGGAATTGCACAGAACGTACACCTGCGATCACAGCCAGAAGCAATCTTTAGCGGCGCCCACGGAGTTGAATCTAAGCGCGTACGGTATACGTGCGGTCCCATACCTGGAGTAGAAACATCAGATGTGACGGATTGTCGATCAACCGGCGAGATAGGCAACAGCTTTCGTCGATCTCCAGGAGTGTGGGCTTCGATGTTTTCGCCCGCTAGAACTCTGCGAAGGGTTGAACCAATCTCGGCATAGTCATCAAAACTCAAGACTGCATCGGCCTCAGGAAGCTCAGCCGCAAGTTCTTTTCCATAACGTTGCGCTAGACAGCCAACTGCAACAACTTTTCCGTTTCCAGCAAGCAGTTCGCTGGCCTCCAAGATTGTGTCGATGGAGTCTTTTTTTGCTTGTTCGATAAATCCACAAGTGTTGACCAGGACCAAATCAGTTGCTTCGCCATCAGAAACTAGATTCCACCCATCGGCAGTAAGT
The DNA here is from genome assembly GCA_044348415.1 of Candidatus Nanopelagicales bacterium. Lineage (GTDB taxonomy): Bacteria > Actinomycetota > Actinomycetes > S36-B12 > UBA5976 > UBA5976. The sequence continues at coordinate 1,122 of JBIKSW010000137.1, read as the reverse complement.
CTGCCGGCAAGTTCTTCAGAGTCAACATCATTACGAGAGCAACCCAAAGAAACTATGGATACACGAGGATTAGCGGTCACGCTTTGAAGCCTACTCGCCGCGGATCAATGCAATTGTTCCCGCAAGATCTTCAGCAGTTACTAATACTTCGCGCGCCTTTGAACCCTCTGATGGACCAACGATGTTGCGTGACTCCATTAGGTCCATTAATCGACCAGCCTTCGCAAAACCAATACGTAGTTTGCGCTGCAGCATGGAAGTAGATCCAAATTGTGTTGAGACTACTAACTCAACAGCAGCAAGTAGATCGTCAAGGTCATTACCGATATCGCCATCAACTTCTCTGGTTGCAGCAATCGGAGCCACGATATCCTCGCGATACTGCGGCGCCATTTGACCCTTGGCGTGCGCAACAACTGCGCGGATCTCCGCTTCAGTAACCCATGAGCACTGAATTCGAATTGGCTTTGAGGTACCCATCGGAAGGAACAGTCCATCACCTTGGCCAACTAGCTTCTCTGCACCCGGTTGATCCAAAATAACGCGACTATCAGCCAAGCTGGAAGTTGAGAACGCAAGACGACTTGGTACGTTCGCCTTGATCAATCCAGTCACGACATCCACAGATGGACGCTGGGTTGCAAGGACTAAGTGAATTCCTGCAGCACGAGCAAGTTGAGTGATTCTGACTACGGAGTCTTCGACGTCGCGTGGGGCAACCATCATCAAGTCAGCTAACTCATCAACTACTACTAGCAAATATGGATACGGGCGCAGTGTGCGCTGTGAACCTTCTGGCGGTGTGACCTTGCCAGCACGAACTGCCTTATTAAAGTCATCAACATGACGAAAACCGTAAGCAGCTAAATCGTCGTAGCGTGCTTCCATTTCCTTTACAACCCATGCCAAAGCTTCTGCAGCTTTTTTAGGGTTTGTAATGATCGGGCTGATTAGGTGCGGGATGCCTTCGTAAGCAGTAAGTTCAACGCGCTTTGGATCGATCAAGATCATTCGCACTTCATCAGGAGTTGAGCGCATCAAAATTGAAGTAATCAGAGCATTCATGCAACCAGACTTACCTGCGCCAGTTGCACCGGCCACCAATAGATGGGGCATCTTGGC
>JBIKSW010000136.1:0-3326 GCA_044348415.1 Candidatus Nanopelagicales bacterium | reverse complement strand
AAATCCAATAACTACTTTTTTGCCAACAAAACCTTGTTGCACCAAATACTGCGCTAAGCCTGACGCGGCCTGCAAAACTGTTACCCGATTCATCCGATTCGGACCCGCACCTAATGCACCACGTAAACCAGCGGTCCCAAATTCCAGTGGTGCCAAAAATGCATCCTGTAATTCGGCAAGCGCATTTGGATCAGTTTGCGCAGCTAGCAAAAGTTCTGTGAGTTGCGATTTAGTTACTTTATCTGGATCTTGTTCGATCCAGGATTGCGCACGTGCAACTAGATTGCTATCGATACTCACTGCTCTAGCGTAAAGCCGACTTACTATTTTGGTAACAAGGCCTCGATGTCAGGTCGGATATCTTCAGGCGCTGTATTTGGTGCGTAACGCTTGATCGACTCACCATCAGGTGAGATTAAAAACTTAGTGAAGTTCCATTTAACGCCGCCGCCAAGTAATCCTTTTGAACGACTCTTGAGAAATTGGAATACCGGATGGGCATCTTTGCCGTTCACATTTACTTTCTGGGAAAGTGGAAAATCTACTCCGTAATTAACTTTGCAAAACTCATCGATTTGCGCATCATTGCCTGGCTCTTGGTGGGCAAACTGATCGCACGGAAAGCCAAGAACAATTAGACCCTGGGATCTGAATTCTTCATGTAGCTTCTGCAAGCCCTCGTACTGTGGTGTGAAGCCACACTTACTCGCAGTGTTAACTACCAAAATTGGTTTGCCTGAATAGTCGGCTAGTGAGACATTCTCGCCTCGATTGTTTACGAACGATAAGTCATAGATGTTAGATGCAGTAGTCATGTCTCCATAATCCCTCTCAAGTGACTTACTAGCAACTGCTATCCGAGTGTTTGTGCCCTACTTCAGAATATTGAGTTATACGGTTAACAAATGGAAACAATAGTTTTAAACATCCGCTGGGCAGGCTACCTTCTATTTGCAATTGGTTTGATCAATTGGACGTATCAGAACTCATTTGAAAAAGGCGCACCGCTTTGGATATTTGGTCTTGCGCTCATTATTGGAACTTACGTTCCAGCAGTTACTAAAGTTATGGCAACAAAAATTGGTGCGTTAATTATTACCGTTTTGGTTGCGCTATTACTTTTGTTAGCGTTTGCTGCTTAAGGAGTTGTGGTCGGGTCGAACCTGATGATCGCTTGAACCATCATGTGATCTGATCCCCGATAGTCGTTATCAAAAGTTCCATCTTCGTTTAACCGCAAAGCAACTTGATACGCATCTGCCTGGAGGAAATCTCCTTTGTACATCACGTAGTCAATGCGCACTGGATCACTTGAAGTGATTGGTCGCTTAGGCCAACCCGAATTATTGCTTCCGGTATAGGAAGTTGTGTACGCGTCTCCAAAAAATTTGTATTCGTTTGTTGGTGCATTAAATGAATCTTGCCAACCAACCTCTGCTAACTCAAACAGCATTCCTTTTGGTTCACGATTCAAAAATGAGTTGAAGTCGCCCATCAATATGGTCGGTACTGCGGTCAAACCACGTTCGGTATTCAGCGCATCAATCCACTTCGTGATTTCACGTCCAACAATTTGACGCTCTTTTTTTCCTTGAGAATTCTTTTCATTGTTTAGATGCAAATTGACGGCTAGGAAAGTTCCAGTTCCGTTCAAACCTTCTAGGTAGGCCCAGCTAAACTCTCGATTCTTTGCGTACCTAAGTCCATCAGTTACGTCCGAGAGTCTGCCTTGTCCTGCTGATGGCAACCCGTCTGCAAACTCAACTTCTTTCACTTTGTCAGATTTGTAGAGAATCTTTGCCGAATTAATGCAGCTGGAGGTATCGCACGTGTTTACATCGGGATTGGTTAGAACGTAGCCACCGGCTGCCGACATCGCTTGGACATCTTCCCAGTGCCGCATCCGTTCTCCACCTTCGCCGACTACTCGAATTGCAGTTGCTTCTTGAAGACCAATTACATCTGAGTTGGATTCATTTATGGTGCGAGCGATAGCTTCTCGACGATTTTTCCAAGATGGCACGTTGGTGTTGTTTGGCTTTGCAATGTTGAAGGTGGCAAAAGTCAAAGTTGGCACAGGCAAAACAGTCGGAGCTACCGATGGTTCGGTGATAACCAGAGTTGGTGCCGCGCTGATAGTTGGGGCGGCGTTGTTGCTCTGTGGCATCCAATTTGATGCGGCAGGAACCAGTATCAAGGAGGCAATCACCACAAAAATCGGGATGGCCATCAACTTGCTCTGCCTAAAGTCTTTAAAAACAGAGTGATCAGGGGCTTTAGGTGCGCGACGCTTTCCGCGATTAACCTCGTTTTTCCCCATTGCTCAAGCCTAAGCCAGTATTCGGATAGCGAACATGTCCAAAAAGTGAACAAATTGCTTAAATACCAAGGGTTTCGCCCTGCCAAGTAGAATTGAATCCTGCAAGTAACTGAGATTTTTCACAGTTTGCGCCTAACCAAGGAGTCCAAATGGGTCTGCTCGACAACCTGGAACAGCGCCTAGACCGAATCGTAAATGGCTCATTTTCTAAGGCTTTTAAGTCCGAGGTCCAACCGGTTGAACTGGGTGCTGCTTTGCAACAGGAGATCGACAACCGCGCGGACACCATAACTGGACAGACCGTGGTGCCTAACATTTTTATTATTGAACTTGGACCAGTGGATCACGAACGCCTTGCTACCTATTTTGAAACTCTGGCCGCAGAACTTGGCACCTTGGCCGATGCCTACTCCCTGGAACAGCGCTACACCACAGTTGACGCTGCGCACATTAGCTTTGATCTTGATGCGGAGTTGGAAACTGGTGTGTTTCGAATTCGCAGCACAGCGGCCAAACGCCCTGCCGATACAAACCCACCCACCTCAGTTGCTCAAGATGCGACACCGCAAGTTCCATTAACTTCATTCACACCAGAAGCGACACCTTACTTAACTTCGATAACTGGTGAAGAATTCAAAATTACTCAATCAGTTACAAACATCGGTCGTGGCGTTGAAGCCGACATTCAAATTGATGACACCAGTGTCAGTCGATTGCATTGTGCAATTGTTTTAGGTTCTGATGTTTTAGTGCGCGACCTTGGTTCAACAAATGGAACCGTAGTAGACGGCACTCGCACTGCTGAGGCATTACTTCGTGATGGCTCGATTATCAAAATTGGAAACATTACTCTGACTTACATGAGTAAGTGAGCTGACAATGTCTGAACTATTGCTCAGCATTCTGCGAATCGGTTTTCTGATTGCGCTTTGGTGGTTTGTGCTCACAGTTGTTTCCGTTTTGCGTCGTGACTTGCAAGCACCGCGCGATGCAAAACCACTAACAC
>JBIKSW010000135.1:0-3341 GCA_044348415.1 Candidatus Nanopelagicales bacterium | reverse complement strand
GCACCCATAACTAAGCGAAGATCAGTTGCAACCGGTGCTTGGAGTGCTGCGATGCGAGAAGACATTTCTTCTACTTCAGCATTTAGCTCGTTGATGCGCTCGTCGCCTGCAATCACCTTTTCAGCAGATGCCAAATCATCTTCTAGCAATGCATTAGTTGCAAGCGTGATGGACTTACCCACAAGTTCTGCCATTGTTACTAAGGCTTCATCGATCTGGGTTAACTGGTTAGTGAAATCCTCGCGCATGTTTTCAGTCTAATACGGGTTCGAATACTCAATCGGTATTCATGAGCAAAACATTGGGCAAATGAAGGGCAAACGGGTTAGGTACAAACAATGAACAATCAGTTAAGTAGGGCTTGACGTGAGGTGTCTATTAGCGTTTCTCCCTATCCTTAGACTGTGAACGCAGGTAAACAAACTAGGACTTGGGAGGTTCGATGCTAGCGCGCAGAACCCCAGGGCGGCCAAAAGCTGGATACGCAGAAGCAGCTCAGCTCCAGGCTGATCGGGTTGCAGCCTTGAGTCAAATCCTCGATGTGTTACCTGACGCAGCCGCGATTGTTGATGATGCCGATCGAGTTCTAGCATCAAGTGCGAACTGTGTCGCCATGGGTATTGTCTCCCTTGATCGAATTGCTCCAGTAGAAGTTCGGGCATTGAATCGAGAAGTTCATCGCCTCAGCAAAACTCAAAGCAGAGACGTACTTATTAAGCGAAACGGTTCTCGACTTGGTGAGTGGGAAGCCAGAATTCAAATCTCTCCGATTGATGATGAACTAAGTCTTTTGATTGCTCAAGACTTGAGTGAAGAACGCCGGTTAAATGATGTTCGTCGTGACTTTGTAGCAAACGTCTCACATGAATTAAAGACACCAGTTGGCGCACTCTCGCTATTAGCTGAAGCAGTGCAAGCAGCCGACACCGACATTGAACAAGTGCGTCACTTCACAAGTCGAATGCAGATTGAAGTTAAGCGCTTAACTGCGATGATTTCTGATTTAGTTGCATTGTCGCAAGTGCAAGGTGATGCGCCACTACGCAACTCAGCACCAGTAAACGTTGCAGACATTATTCATGAGGCAGTCGACGCAACCAAGATTGCTGCAGAGCAAAAAGGAATTGAAGTTGTTGTTGCCGACGATGTAAATGTCGGCAGAATATTTGGTGATGACGATCAACTTAATGTCGCGTTAAGCAACTTGATTTCAAATGCAATTAAGTACTCACCAAGTAACACCAGAGTTGGTGTTGGTGCAAAACGTAACGACGACGTTATTGAGATTTCAGTAACAGATCAGGGTCCTGGTATCCCAGAAGAAGCTCAAAGCCGAATCTTTGAGCGTTTCTATCGAGTAGACCCAGCTCGATCCCGCGACACAGGTGGCACAGGACTTGGTTTGGCAATCGTGAAACATGTTTGCGCTAATCATGGTGGCGATTGTTTAGTTTGGTCCAAGGTTGGCCAGGGTTCTACTTTCACATTACGTTTTCCCGTGTACCAAAATGGTGCCGGAACTCCAACGGAGGTTACAGGTAAATGACTCGAGTTCTAGTCATCGAAGACGAAGAATCTTTTCGTGATGCACTGCAATTCATGTTGTCGCGCGAAGGCTTCGATGTAATTTTGGCTCCAAACGGTGCCGAAGGTATGAAGGCGTTTGATGCAAAGAATCCAGACCTAGTCCTTTTGGACCTAATGCTTCCAGAGGTATCTGGAACCGAGGTTTGCAAATATATTCGCACAAAGTCAAATGTTCCCATCATCATGCTCACTGCGAAAGATACTGAGATAGATAAAGTTGTCGGCCTCGAACTTGGTGCAGACGATTACATAACCAAACCGTTTTCAACTCGCGAACTATTGGCGAGAATTAAAGCAGTACTTCGTCGAGGTGCAGACTTTGAAATCGATTCAGTTGGCGCAGTTGAAGGCGGCCCGATACGGATGGATGTGGAACGTCACGCACTTTCCGTAAATGGTGAAGCAGTTTCAATGCCACTTAAAGAATTTGAGCTACTTGAATTCTTAATGCGAAATTCCGGCCGAGTTCTTACGCGAGGTCAACTCATGGATCGGGTTTGGGGCTCAAATTATGTGGGCGACGGGAAGACGCTTGATGTTCACATAAAGCGGATTCGATCCAAAATTGAGCCAGATCCAGCAAATCCGGTTTATCTCACAACGGTTCGTGGCTTGGGTTACCGCTTCGAAGCATAAAGAATTCCAAAGCAGTTCACTCGGTGTTCACCTAGTTTGCACGCGCTATATCCCTTGACTTTCTAGTCTTTGGGGGTGAGTTTAGATATCCAGCGCACCCCGATGAACACCCGTCAAGTCGCCAAGGGTGATCGAGCTTTCTTTGCCATCTCAACAGCAGCTGCGATGTTCACTATGTTCCTAGTTCTTGCGGTCCTGGTTTTCCTAAGCATTAAATCCTGGTCAACATTTACGCAGCAAGGTATGGCATTCGTTACTGGATCAACATGGGATAACACAACGGAACAAGGTACTTTTCAAATTTGGCCAATGCTAGTTGGAACAATAGTTGTATCTATCTTGGGTTTGATAATTGCAGTACCAGCATCAATTGCTGTTGCATTCTTCATTGAGTTCATGGCACCACCGAGAGTTTCCCGCGTAGCAACTTCACTTATTGATTTGTTAGCAGCTTTACCTTCCGTAGTTGTTGGTATCTGGGGAATCTTTGTACTTTCACCAGTTGCTGCAACCTGGTCAGCTTCGCTTTCAAGCTCACTTTCATTCATTCCATTCTTCAGAAACGAATTCAGCAATGCAGAAGGCGCACCTTTCATTGCTGCGTGGACAATCGCAGTAATGATCATTCCAATAATTACTTCAGTAAGTCGTGAAGTCATGGGACGAGTGGACAAAGATTTAATCTCTGCAGCAACAGCTTTAGGAAGTACAAGTTTTTCCAACATGCGCAGGATCGTCATCCCAACTGCAAAAAGCGGAATTCTTGGCGGCATTCTCCTTGGACTAGGCCGTGCTCTTGGTGAAACGGTTGCGATCTTCTTCGTTTTGAATTTGGTGTTCGAGGTGAACTTCTTCAACATTCTTGAGCCAAAGGGTGGAAACGTTGCATCCCTCATCATTGCGAAGTTTGGTGAAGCAACACCCGAAGAACTCAACGCACTTATGGCAGCCGGCGTCGTTTTGTTTGTAATGACATTGGTCGTCAACATGATCGCAACATCTATTGTCCAACGTTCGGAACGGCGGATGGCATCATGATTCAAACTCAAGTTCAACTTTTAGAACGACCAGAAGACGTTACGCCTTGGAAAAAGCGTTCATCTAATTTCAATTTAATT
>JBIKSW010000219.1:0-3351 GCA_044348415.1 Candidatus Nanopelagicales bacterium | reverse complement strand
GTGACCACCGAAGAAATCTGTCATGACTACCCCTAAATCGATTCTGCGAAGTTACGCACTGGAGCCAAGTTCGCATTGACTGAGTCAACGGTGCTTGTAACGGTTGATGTCTGTGCCACGATGACTGCCACGCCACCATCTAGTGCGTCAAGAGTCTTGACTACTGAACGAAGGTGAAGAATTACTCGGATTAATCCAAGTGCAGCTGCAGCGATAATCACTGTGAAAATGATTAGCGATACTACAAATACGGTTTCCATTTAGATTCCCCTATCCCAGTAACTTCGCGACGGATCCGGCGTAACGAACTGCTCCGTTTGCTACTTCTTTAATGGTCTCGTCAGTTGTTTCCAACAAACTAGGAGTAGTTCCAAGTTCACCAATTAGTGCAACGCCACCAGCCAGTGCATCATCTGCAGCTCCGCGGATACGTTCTAGCGCACTTAGTACTACGTTAAGCAACCAAACCAAAACTGGAATGATTACAACAACTAGGACGATGTTGAAAATTGCCCAAATACTCATCTCTGTACCCCTTTACCGACGTGCCACTGGCTTGTAAGGAAGGAAGAAGCGGGCTAGTACGCGACCGGTAGCACGCTTGAATGCGTTGATACCAATCGATAGACCGCTGGCTGCCTTAGCGCCACCAACTGAGTTTGGATCCAAGCCCTTAGAGATTGCATCCATGCGAGCTTCCATGTTTACAGTCGCGGTGTTAACCAGAACTGCAGTTACGTCAGCAACTAGGCCACGGCCGTAGTTAGCAGCCGCACCAGAGATAGTTAGGTCCATCGAAAGATCAACCTTGGTTCCACCTGGAATCTGATTCAAAGCTGCAGTTAAAAGAACCGAGGCAGCGCCACGACCCTTCTTGTCTGAACCCGAGGCATCCAGAACCAAGATGCGCTTTGCGTTATCGCGGCTCTTGACTTCAGCAACACCATCGAACTCCAACTTAACTGGACCAGCAGAAACTACTACTCCACCTTCGTATTTGTCCTTGGAAACTTCCTTGGACAAGTTTGCACCTGGAATAGATGCTGCCACCTGTGGAATGTCATCAAAGAACTTCCACACTGCGTCAATTGGTTGCTTCACCTCAAATGATTGTGAGATCAGCATGATGCCTCCTTTAGGCCCGAGTTTGCATTAACTGTTTTCACGATTAGTCGCCCATCTTTACAGGTGGCATACCGCTGATGTCTTTACCGGTTGTTAGTGCTTCGTAAACGCGGTTTGGCATCATTGGCATGTCGATGTTACGAACGCCTAGGTGACCAAGAGCATCTACAACTGCGTTAACAAACGCTGCAGGTCCAGCTACTGTGGCACATTCGCCAACACCCTTGGCACCAATTGGGTGGTGCGGACATGGTGTGACAACTTCGTGAAGCTCAAAGCCTGGAGTCTCCCAAGCTGTTGGCAACAAGTAGTCCATGTAGTTAGAGCCAATCATGTTGCCTTCTTCGTCGTATGTCTGGTACTGCATGCTTGCCATTGCGTAAGCCTCAGTTAGACCACCCATGATCTGTCCTTCGACAACCATTGGGTTGATACGAACGCCACAGTCATCGACTGCAACAACCTTTAGAACATCCCAAACACCAGTTTCAGCATCTACTTCAACCTTTACGAAGTAGGCAGCGAACGGCCAAGTTAAGTTCGGTGGATCGTAGTAAGCGTTGTTCTCAAGACCTGGCTCCATACCGTCTGGCATGTTGCTGTAGGCAGCAAGCGCACAGTCCTGAATCGTTACGCCGCGCTCTTTGTTGGAGCGAACGTAGAAGCGACCCAACTCCCACTCGATGTCTTCTTCCGAGACCTCAAGTAAGTGTGCTGCGATCTTGCGTGCCTTGGCACGAATCTTGCGAGCAACCATGGCAACTGCAGCGCCGGCAACTGGGGTACTACGTGATGCGTAGGTTCCCATGCCGAATGGTGCAGTGTCAGTATCGCCTTCTTCGACGGTTACGTCATCAGCTGGAATACCTAGTTCGTGCGCAACGATCTGTGCCCAAGTTGTTTGGTGACCCTGACCTTGGTTCATCGCACCGGTACGCAAGATTGCTTTTCCGGTCATGTGAACGCGAAGTTCAGCAGAGTCAAACATCTTGATACCCAAGATGTCGTATTCACGACTGTTACCTGCGCCCAAAGGCTCAGTCATTGTCGAGATACCAATACCTAGCAACTTGCCACGGGAACGAGCTTCAGCTTGTTCAGCTTTGTAAGTGTCGTAGCCAATTGCCTTCATACCTATGTCGAGGCACTTACCGTACTGACCCGAGTCGGTTAGGAAACCGAAGGCAGTGCGGTACGGGAACATGTCGTCCTTGACCAAGTTGATACGACGGAACTCCGCTTGATCCATTCCTAGATCGTTAGCTGCCGCGTGAACCATGCGCTCCTGGAAGAACATCGCTTCGGTTACTCGGAATGAGCAACGGTAGGCAACGCCACCTGGTGCTTTATTGGTGTAGTAACCAACAGATTCAAGGTGAGCAGCTGGCAAGTCGTATGCAGCAAATGCTGAGTGCATCAGACCGATCTTGAACTTTGAAGGCTGAGCATCTGCGTAGAAAGCACCGTGATCTGAGATCGTCTTCATGCGCATACCCAGCATCTTGCCGTCCTTGCGTAGCGCCATTTCACCCTGAAGGTAAACGTCGCGACCAAAGCCAGTTGAGATCAAGTTTCCAGTCTTATCTTCAATCCACTTGACTGGAACTTCAGTCAGGATCGAAGCCAAGATCGAGATTACGTAACCTGGGTAGATCGGCACCTTGTTACCAAAGCCACCACCCAAGTCAGGTGAAACGATGCGGATCATGTGTTCTGGAAGTTCCGCGACCATGGCCACTGCAGCGCGCACAATGTGTGGTGCCTGTGAAGTCATGTAAACGGTTAGCTTGCCAGTCGCGCGATTGAAGTCTGCAATCGAACCACAGGTTTCCATCGGAGATGGATGTGAACGTGGGTAGTGCAGTTCCATCTTGGAAATAACATCTGCTTCAGCGAATGCCTTGTCAGTTGCTGCCTTGTCGCCGATTTCCCAATCGAAAACTTTGTTACCTGGCTGGTTTTCCTTATCGTCGCGAATAACTTCTGCACCTGATTCCATGGCCTGGAATGGGTTAACGATTACTGGAAGTTGTTCATACTCAACAACGATTGCCTGGCAGGCATCTTTTGCAATGTATGGATCATCAGCAATAACTGCGGCAACTTCTTGGCCCTGGAAACGAACCTTGTCAGTAGCCAGTACTGCCTGAGTGTCGTAAGACAATGTCGGCATCCAAGCAAGGTTACGAGCTGCCATCATTTCGCCAGTTAGAACTAAGCGAACAC
>JBIKSW010000134.1:0-3353 GCA_044348415.1 Candidatus Nanopelagicales bacterium | reverse complement strand
TAGTGACGCGGCACGGCTGGCAAAACTCTGAAGAGAACTGCAGGAATGTCACCTGTGGTGGGTGATCGTGATCCAAGTGAAGGTGCTCGGTTAGACCTTGCTGTGGCGGAACAACCTGAGCCCGTAACTTCCCGTCGCTCAGCTTCCGATAAATCCCAAAGGCTGCGGAGAGCACAAGTACGGCAAGTAACACATAGCCACCGGTACCCATCGCCACTCCCTATAAATCAACCCTTCTGAACTTAGGTGAAAGTGGGAATTTCGCCAACTTGAGTGCCTAATGCGAGGCTTTTGCAATTACCAGTAACGAGCCTGCGACTGGTGGAATCCTGTCCTATGGTTGGTGCATGTCGAGAACCACTGTTCTTATCAAGCGTCGGGTCGTTGATTACGGCCGCCTTGGTTCCTCGATGTGTATGTGCTCTTAATCCTGTAGTCCATCTAGCGGCTGCAGTTGAATCAAAGCCAAGCTAAATCGGAACTGAAAAGGAAATCTAATGAGCAAGCAAATCGATCCACGCGGACCACGCTTTGGAGCTGCAATTACAACTGTTGTGTTGGCAATTATTTTGTTGACGATTCCATCCAGTACTTCCGTTGTTTTGCTGGGAATCCAAACGGTAGTTTTCGCACTTGGTGCATTCGTTGGATTGCACGCTCAGCCGTACGGAATCATTTACCGCAAGCTAGTTGCGCCAAAACTTGGGAAACCAACTGCGCTTGAAGAAGTTGAGCCTCCACAGTTTGCCCAATTCGTTGGCTTCCTATTTGCAGCAACCGGTTTGATCGCACTTCTCGCAGGTGCTGACTTAGTAGCAACTATTGCAGTTGGCTTTGCACTGGGCGCTGCCTTCTTGAATGCTGCATTCAATTTTTGCCTTGGGTGCGAAATGTACCTAATCGGCAAACGAATCTTTTCTTAAGAATAAATTTTCAATCTATAAGGAGCAACAATGAGTAACCAAGCACTAGTAGACGCCGAATGGGCGTTGTCACATTTAGATGATGCAAAGGTTGTTTTCATCGAAGTTGATGAAGACACTGAAGCTTACGCAGGCAACCACATCAAGAACGCCATCGCCCTTAACTGGAAAACTGATCTACAAGATCCAATCCGTCGCGACTTTGTAAACAAGGAACAGTTCGAAGCGTTGCTAAGTGCAAAGGGTGTTTCAAATGATGACATCGTTGTGCTTTATGGCGGAAACAACAACTGGTTTGCTGCCTACGCATTTTGGTACTTCAAGCTTTACGGTCATGGCGATGTTCGCTTGCTTGACGGTGGCCGTAAGAAGTGGGAACTAGATGGTCGCGAACTTGTAAGCGAAGTTCCAAGCCGCGCAGCAACTAAGTACGTTGCAAAGGATCAAGACCGATCCATCCGTGCGTTCCGTGAAGATGTGCTCAAGGCCATTGGAACTCAGAACTTGGTAGATGTTCGCAGCCCTGATGAGTACGCCGGTCGCTTGCTAGCACCAGCTCACTTACCTCAAGAAGCTGCTCGTATCGGTGGACACATTCCAACTGCTGCAAACATTCCATGGAGTAAGGCAGCTAACGAAGATGGTTCATTCAAGTCAATCGATGAACTAAAGGCGCTTTACGAAAGTGCTGGTGTTGATCTAAAGAAAGACACCATTGCTTACTGCCGCATTGGTGAGCGCTCAGCTCATTCCTGGTTCGTGCTGCACGAGCTACTAGGTGTGAAGAACGTCAGTAACTATGACGGTTCATGGACCGAGTACGGCTCACTTGTTGGCGTGCCAGTTGCTGTTGGCGACGAACCAGGCACAGCATGAGTGGTTGTGGCGCAGTAGTCGGCGGAGTCTCGTTAGACAACGTTGACATCTCGACCCAAGCGGTAATTCAAGGAATTGTCAGCAAGGACGGACAGCCAGCCAGTGTTGGTTACGTTCGGTTGCACGATAAATCTGATGAATTCGTGGCTGAGGTTCCGATTTCCAAGCAAGGAGCATTTAGATTCTTCACGGTTGCTGGCGATTGGACCGTAGTTGCTTTGGTTCCAGGGGCAAATAGTCGCACTGGAGTCACAGCTGAAATTGGCAAAGTACTTGATGTTGATATCGCAGTATCTAAATAGCTCTATCTAAAACAAAGGCTGGCTTTCATACGAAAGCCAGCCTTTGTTTTAAAATTTACTTTCCTTCTGGAATCAAATTCATGTAGTCAACTTTGATACAGCGATCCATCACTACTTTCATCCCGGCATCAGCGGCTAGCTTTGCCACTTCGTCGTTAACAATTCCTTGCTGCATCCACCAGGTTTTTCCAGCGGTGTTTTCAGCGAGGGCCGGGAATTCAGCTTCAAAAACTGCTGGCATGTCTTCGGCTTTGCGGAATACATCAATGATGTCTGGTACTACTGGCAGATCAGCAACAGATTTATAGACCGGCTGGCCCAACATTTCACCAGTCACTGTTGGGTTGATCAAGTACACATCAAGGTGAGTCTGCTCAATCAAGTAGGCAGCCACTTGATGACTAGCCCGTTCTGGATTACTGGATACACCTATTACAGCCACTGAAGATGCCTCTTCAAGAATCGATTTGATCTCTTTGTTGTTCATCAGGTTTACCCTTCGGCTTGGCTACTTACTTGAGAATAGTGGGCAGATAGACTTAGAAACATGGCTGAGACGTTTTATACCGGATTACTGGTTGTGGCTTCACTTTCAATTACTGGGTATGCGTCGTACATGGTCTACAAACTTTTTAAGGGTCAAGCATGAGCACAAAGTTGCATCCGGACTTAGCTCCGCTGTCTTGGCTAGTTGGCACTTGGGTTGGCGTAGGTGTTGTTGGCTACCCAAGTATGGAATCTGATATCCAGGTAGGGCAGGAACTAAGCATTCATTCCGATGGTCGTCCATTCTTGATCCACTGGTCACGCACTTGGGAACTTGATGATGAAGGTGAACGAGTTCGCCCACTTGCACTTGAGAGCGGATTTTGGCGGCCACGTCCTGACAACGAAGTTGAATTACTTCTGGCTCATCCAACTGGATTCCTAGAATCATGGTTTGGCAAAGTAACAATTACTGGTTTGGAAAATGCCCAGATCACGGGCGCTCGAGTAGAACTAAAGACTGACGCTATTTTGCGCACTGCCTCTGCAAAGCAAGTTGATTCCGGCGAACGCATTTATGGACTTGTGGATGGCAACATCGGTTGGGTTTATGACATGGCGGCTGAAGGTCACACTATGAAATCGCATGCATCATTCCACCTAACGAAGGCGATAACACCATGAGCAATGAATGGGATGACGTCTTACGCGATCAGGGCTATCGAATTACGCCACAGCGACAGCTTGTGCTGGAAGCAGTTAACAC
>JBIKSW010000133.1:0-3357 GCA_044348415.1 Candidatus Nanopelagicales bacterium | reverse complement strand
ATATCTGCCGAACAACTAGATCTTGTAATGGTTGCAACTGTTACCCACCGCTACCAAACTCCTTCGGCTGCAGTAGAAGTTGCTGCCGCAATTGGCGCAGTTAACGCTGCTGCTACAGATACTTCTGCTGCATGTGCTGGCTTTTGCTATGGCCTTGGTATCGCAGACGGAATGATTCGCTCGGGCGCCGCTAAATACATTTTGTTAATCGGTGCTGAAAAACTTTCTGAAATCGTTAACTTCGATGATCGTGGCACCGCATTCTTGTTTGCTGATGGTGCGGGCGCAGTTGTAGTTGGCCCAACGGCCGCTCAAGGTATTGGTCCAACAATTTGGGGAGCCGATGGCACGCAGCGCGATGCAATCATCATGGATCCAGATATCTTCACTGCTGAAAAGGCCGGCACTCCTTCGGTGTTAACCATGCAAGGTCAGCAAGTTTTCCGCTGGGCAGTTGGCCAAATGGGAGATGTTTGCGCCCAGGCTATGGCTGCGGCCGGAGTTACGGTAAATGATTTAGCAGCGTTTGTTCCCCATCAAGCAAACAACCGAATTACCGAAGCTTTAGTTAAGCAACTTGATCTACCAAACCACGTAGTAGTTGCCGACGACATCCGGTACTCCGGAAACACTTCGGCTGCCTCTGTCCCTCTAGCTCTGGATCGACTTCGTGAAAATGGCGAAGTTAAGTCCGGCGACTTGGTTTTGATGGTTGGTTTCGGTGCTGGCCTAGTACACGCTGCGCAAGTAGCACTCGTCCCATAAGTTTCGAGAGTCGAAAGATTTTCGAAGTAAGACCCGCACAACGCGGTAAGTAATTACTAAAGGAGATAACTATGTCCCAGGACATCCTCGCTGGCCTAGCTGAAATCGTAAACGAAGTAGCAGGCATCCCAGCTGAATCAGTCCAGATGGAAAAGTCATTTGTTGATGACCTAGACGTTGACTCATTGTCAATGGTTGAAGTTGTTATGGCTTGCGAAGACAAGTTTGGCGTAACCATCCCAGACACCGAAGTTAAGAACCTAAATACCGTTGCTGACGCAGTGAACTATATCGCTGCTAACAAGGCATAACTAGTTTTGATGTTGGCGGGCGGCTTGCATGGCGCCCGCCACATAAAAACTTGAACTAACTGCAAGACAAGTATCCATAAGCACTAAATCAAATTGAAAGGTCGACAACAATGAGCCTTACGGTTGTCGTTACAGGGCTTGGAGCCACTACCCCACTTGGTGGAGATGTTGCTTCAACTTGGGATTCGCTATTGGCTGCCCGCTCTGGAATTCATTTACTAGAAGATCCGCGCTTTGCAGATCTACCAGTTCGCATTGCAGCGACCGCGAAAGTTGATCCAGAAAGTATTCTGGAGCCACACGAAGTTCGCCGCATGGATCGTTCTCAACAACTTGCCTTAATCGCCGCGCGCGAAGCTTGGGCTGACGCCGGTGCACCTGAAGTCGAGCAAGCTCGCCTTGGTGTTGCTGTCGGCTCTGGTGTTGGTGGTGCGATATCCCTTATGGAGCAATACGACGTTCTACGCGATCGTGGCGCTTCCCGAGTTTCCCCTATGACCGTTCCGATGCTTATGCCTAATGGCCCAGCAGCTGTTATCGGTCTTGAGATAGGCGCTATGGCTGGCGTACATACTCCAGTCTCAGCATGTGCATCTGGCGCAGAAGCAATCGGCTACGGCGCCGAGATGATTCGTACCGGACGCGCTGATGTTGTTATCTGTGGTGGAACTGAAGGCTGTATCCACCCGTTAACAATTGCTGCCTTCGCAGCAATGCGCGCACTATCTACCAACCATGAAAATGCTGCAGGAGCTTCTCGTCCATTCGATCGCGATCGCGATGGCTTCGTTATGGCTGAAGGCGCTGCAATCATCGTTTTGGAGTCAGAAGAATTTGCCAAGGCTCGCGGCGCGAAGATTTATGCAACATACGGTGGTCAAGGTATCGCTGCTGATGCACATCACATTGCTCAGCCAGAACCAGAAGGTCGTGGCGTAATTCTTGCCATGAACCGGGCGCTTGCAGATGCTGATCTTTCAACGAAGGACATCTTCCACGTGAACGCTCATGCAACCAGCACTCCAGCTGGTGACGTTGCAGAAGCCAAGGCGATCCGCAAGGTTCTAGGTTCAGACACCGATCATGCTCCAGTAACTGCCGTTAAGGGCGTGGCTGGACACTTACTAGGTGGCGCAGGTTCATTAGCTGCACTAGCTTCGATCTTGACGATCAAGAATCGCATCGTTCCTCCAGTTGGCAACCTTGTTAACTTGGCCGATGGCGTAGATGTTGACGTTGTAATGAGCAAGCCACGCGAACTTCCTAGTGGTGACATTGCAGCCTTAAGTAATTCATTTGGCTTTGGTGGACATGACATCGTTCTGGCTTTCCGGAACCACTCATGACCGCTGTCGTAGACAAGAAGTTAATGGCGAATGCTCGCCTAACAGCTTTGTTCGATGAAGGCACACTCAATTACGTAGCAAGCCAGGTTGATGGCATCGGTGCGGTTTCTGCGACCGGCAAGATCAATGGCCGCACTGTAGTTGCCTTTGCAAACGATCCTTCGTTCCAAGGTGGCGCACTTGGCGCTGCTGAAGGCGCAGTAATCGTTGACGCTTACGCGATTGCCATGAAGGAACAGTGCCCAATCGTTGGTATCTGGCATTCCGGTGGCGCTCGTCTGCAAGAAGGCATTGGTGCACTTAAGCCTTTCGGTGACATCTTCCGCGTGATGACTCAAGCTTCTGGCAAGATCCCTCAGGTTTCTGTGGTGCTAGGTCCAGCTGCTGGTGGTGGCGCTTATGGCCCAGCACTAACTGACATCGTGATCCTTGGTCCCGAAGGTCGCATCTTCGTAACTGGTCCTGACGTTGTTCGCTCGGTAACTGGCGAAGACGTAGACATGCTTCGTTTAGGTGGCCCAGAACCTCATGGTCGCCGCAGTGGTGTTGTGCATGTAGTTAGCGAAACCGAAGAACAAGCAATTGCTGATACTCGTAACATCACTGACCTACTTGGCAATCAAGGCTTACTAGACACTTCCAAGATTTCTGACGTTGACATGGGCGCACTGTTGCCAGCCCAAAACAACCGAGCATATGACGCACACCCAATTGTTGAATCTGTTATTGATGCTGGAACTGGCGTAGAACTTCACCCGCGTTGGGCGCCGAACATCATTACTACTCTTGGTCGTTTCGGTGGCCGCACTGTTGGCATCGTGGCAAATAATCCACTGCGACTTGGTGGCTGTCTTGATGCAACTTCCGCAGAGAAGAGCGCGCGCTTCGTCCGCATGTGTGATGCCCTAGGTATTCCAATGATCGTCATGGTCGAC
>JBIKSW010000218.1:0-3376 GCA_044348415.1 Candidatus Nanopelagicales bacterium | reverse complement strand
TGGCCCAACAGCTGTCGTGAAGTAATCAACAAAGAAATCCTTTGCTGTTACTTGACGACGACCCTTGGCGCCAGCAATTTCCATAGTTGCATCTAGTGCCAAAACCACTGCCGGCAAGTCACCAGCTGGGTCTCCGTGTGCTAACGCGCCACCAAAAGTTCCGCGATGGCGCACTTGTGGATCTGCAACCGTAGCGGTGGCATCTGCCAACAACTTGACGTGAGTCTTTACGATGTCGTTGTTTAACACATCCCAGTGAGTTGAGGCAGCTCCAATCGTTACTGAATCACCATTGTCTTTAATGCCCTTCATCTCGTCGATACGAGCGCAATCAACGAGTACTGAAGGTGCAGCAAGACGAAGTCTCAACAATGGCAGCATTGACTGTCCACCGGTGATTACCTTGGAGTCTTCACCACCAGCCTTAAGCGCAGCGACCGCTTCATCAACTGAATTTGGCCGAACGTAGTCAAATTTTGATGGAATCATTATTTGCCTCCTTGGCGAGCAGCGTTAAGAGTTCGCCATACTGTCATTGGAAGTGCCGGCATCGGTACATCGTTAACTCCGTATGGTCGAAGCGCATCCACGATGGCGTTGATGACTGCTGGAGTTGATGCGATCGCGCCAGCTTCACCTACACCCTTAGTTCCAAGTGGATTCGTCGTCGATGGTGTGACTGTGTGATCAGTTACAAACGATGGCAGATCTGGTGCACTAGGTACCAAGTAATCGGCAAATGAAGCAGTCAGAAGCTGACCATCAGAATCGTAAACCGCACCTTCGTAAAGGGCTTGCGCGATTCCTTGGGCCAAACCACCGTGTACTTGTCCTTCGACAATTAATGGATTGATTTGAATACCAATGTCATCGACACAAACATAAGAACGAATTGTGCTCTTACCAGTTTCAGTATCAACTTCCATGGCACAAAGGTGCGTGCCATGTGGGTAGCTGAAGTCCTGTGGATCCACAGTTGACTCAGCCTGCAAAGTTGGCTCTAAACCATCTGGCAGATCGTGCGCAGAAAACGCCTCGAATGCCACTGCCTGGATTGCCTTCTCCTTTGAAGGGTCACCCTTAACTCGGAATACGCCATTGTCGAATTCCAAGTCATTGGCACTGCACTCAAGTTGATGGGCCGCAATCAAACGGGCCTTCTCAACTACCTTTTCACCAGCCCGCAGGATGGCCTGGCCACCAACTGCAAGCGACCGTGAACCATATGTGTCCATGCCGTATGGCGAGGTACGAGTATCTCCGTGAATAACTTCAATGTCATCGACTGGAATACCGAGTGTGTCACTTGCGATCTGACTCCACGCAGTTTCATGGCCTTGACCATGAGGTGAAGTTCCAGTTACCAATTCGACCTTGCCAGTTGGCAGAACTCGAATTGTGCAGTGTTCCCAACCACCAGCAACATACTTCAGTGCGCCCAAAGTACGTGAAGGTGCAAGGCCACACATTTCGGTGAATGTCGAGATACCGATACCAAGCTGAACTTTGTCACCGGAGGCACGACGCTTTACTTGCTCTGCACGCAATTCGTCGTACTTAAACAAGGCCATCGCCTTGTCGGTAGCAGCTTCGTAGTTACCAGAATCGTAAGTTAAGCCAGCAACTGTTGTGTAAGGGAACTCTTCGTGTTTGATCCAGTTCTTCTTACGCAATTCCATTGGCTCCATGCCAAGTTCATTAGCTAGTTCATCCATGATTCGTTCGATGGCGTAGGTAGACTCTGGTCGACCTGCGCCACGGTATGCATCAGTTGGTGTGGTGTTAGTGAATACACCGATGCATGAGAAGTCATAGGCATCCATCTTGTAAATCGCTGGATACATAAACATGCCTAGCAATGGAATACCAGGTGTGATGATCTGTAGGTATGCGCCCATGTTTGCAATGAGGTCAACCTTTAGACCAAGTAACTTGCCATCCTTGGTTGCGGCAATTTCAATGTCCTGAAGTTGATCGCGACCATGGTGGGTAGCCATCATGTCTTCGCTGCGAGTTTCGGTCCACTTAATAGGTCGACCTAGCTTGTTGGCTAGCGCAACACAGAGAATCTCTTCGCGGTAGCACTGGAGTTTGCCACCGAAGCCGCCGCCGACATCTGGAGCCACAACGCGCAACTTGTTCTCTGATACCCCTGTGACCAAAGCAAGAAGTACTCGAAGTACGTGAGGTACCTGAGTTGCTGACCAAATTGTAAGTTCACCGGATGTGCCCATTGGAGAAGCCACGACAGCGCGCGGTTCCATTGCTGATGGGATCAAGCGCTGGTTAACAAATCGACGCTTAACAACTACATCAGCCTTAGCTTTGGCTGCCTCGTACGCGCCATCGCCTTGTGGTTGCAACTTGTAGGTGTAGCACTTGTTAGTTCCCTTATCGGAGTGAACTAGCGGGCTACCATCTTTAATCGCATCATCCATATCGATAACTGCTGGTAGTGATGAGTATTCGACCACTATGCCTTCAAGCGCATCAGCAGCCTGTGCAGCAGTTCCTGCGAGCACCAATGCAACACAGTCGCCCATGTGACGAACTTCGCCCTTTGCAAGCGCTGGGAAGTCAGGCGCGACCATGTCATCAGTTACTGGCCAGACACATGGCACAGACGCATTCAAGTCACCCAACTCGTCTGCGCCATAAGCTGCTTCGACACCTGGATACTTAAGCGCACCGGAGACATCAAGTTTGGTGATCTTGGCATGTCCCATCGGGCTACGCAAAATCGCCATGTGAAGTGCGCCTGCCAACTGAATGTTGTCAGTCCATTGCGTCTTGCCCGTTAGTAGTCGAGCGTCTTCTTTGCGCTTAAGTGGACGTCCAATAGCGGCTACGTGTTCTGCTAATTCAGTCATTACTTTCCGCCCTTCATAGTTTCAGCTGCAAGTGCAACTGACTTAACAATGTTGTGGTAACCAGTGCAGCGACAGAGGTTGCCTTCAAGGCC
Organism: Candidatus Nanopelagicales bacterium; assembly: GCA_044348415.1. Lineage (GTDB taxonomy): Bacteria > Actinomycetota > Actinomycetes > S36-B12 > UBA5976 > UBA5976. Next base: position 414 of record JBIKSW010000218.1, on the reverse strand, counting down.
TTCTCTAATCTCTGCTTCGGTTGGATTTGGGTTCTCGCTAAGCAAGTCAACTGCAGACAACACCATTCCTGGGGTGCAGTAACCACATTGCAAACCATGGCATTCCTTGAATGCAGCTTGCACTGGATGCCACTCGTCTCCAGCTAAACCTTCGATTGTGGTAACTGATGAGCCATCAGCCTGTACGGCTAACACACTGCACGATTTCGCGCTGCGGCCATCAAGTAAAATTGTGCATGCGCCACAGCTTGAGGTGTCGCAACCAACAACGGTTCCAACTTTTCCTACCTGTTCGCGCAAGTAATGAACTAATAAAGTTCGTGGTTCAACTTCACTTTCGTGAAGAACTCCATCGACTGTGATACTTACCTTTGTCATGCGTACTCCAAACGCTCAACACACCCAGCAATGGCT